>CAIYSA010000110.1 GCA_903928655.1 uncultured Bacteroidota bacterium | reverse complement strand
TTTAAATAATAAAATTAAAACTATTAATTTTAAAGGTATTTACAAGCATTGCATTGCAAACGATATTCCGATTGGAAAAATTAGAAATTTAAAAGAAGTTTTTGAATTACCAATGGCAAAAAAAATGATTAAAAAAACAATTTATAAAAATAAAACGTTGCAGACTGTAAAATCTATTGCATTCGAAGTTTTATAAACTATCTAATTCCGATTTTAATTTTTTAGTCAAGCTACTTGCAACTAAATGATAGCTATCATCTATCCAACTAAAAATTATTTTTTTACTTGCTGAACCATCACAAATAATGGTGTTCCAATGTTGCTTATTCATATGGTAACCAGGTATTACGCACGAATATTGCTCACGAAGTTCAATTGCTTTTTCGGGTAAACACTTTATGTTAAACTGAATTGGACTATTTTCGATACCCGTTAATAAAAATATTTTTCCCATGACTTTAAACACTAAAGTTTCTGGGCCAAAAGGTAAAGCCTCCTCTACTCCTTTTTTACTCAAACAATAATCACGTAATTCTTCTAAGTGCATTTTAGAATTTATTTTTCTAAAGCTTCTTTTACAAGTTGATTTGCCATTTTAGGATCCGCTTTTCCTTTTCCTAATTTCATAACTTCACCAACAAATAAACCTAACAAATTAACTTTTCCAGATTTGTATTCACTAATTTTCTCTGGATATTTTGCTAAAGCTTGATCCACTAATTCTTGTAAAGCCCCGGTATCATTACTTTGTATAATATCTAAACGCTGAGCAATACTTAATGGTGCTTCCGTTGGATTTTGCATTAATTCAGGAAATAATTTTTGAGTAGCAACGGCATTACTTATTTTTCCTTCGTCAATTAAACTAATAATTTCAGCAATGGTTTTTGGCAACACTTTAAATTTATCTATCGTAATTGCATTTTCATTCAAATATGATTTGATGCTTCCCATCATCCAGTTTGCAGCAGCCTTATGATTTTTTGTAAACGAAACTAATTCATTAAAATAAAAAGCAATGGCTTTTGTTTCAATTAAATTATTGGCATCATATTCTGATAAGCCAAATTCTTTTGTGTAACGCAACAATAAATCGCTTGGTAATTCGGGCATAATAGCCTTTATGCTATCAATATAATTTTGTTTAACAATTACGGGTTGCAAATCTGGCTCTGGAAAATAGCGGTAATCATTTGCATTTTCTTTACTTCTTAACGAAAACGTTGAACCATTGCTAGCGTCGAAACTACGCGTTTCACCAGCAATTTCGCCACCAACTTCTAATAAATCAATTTGACGTTTTATCTCAAAATCAATCGCTCGTTGCACATTTCTAAACGAGTTCATGTTTTTAACTTCAACTTTTTTTCCGTATTCTTTAGCGTCCAAAAGCATTACCGAAATATTTGCATCGCAACGTAAAGAACCTTCTTCCATGTTACCATCGCAAATATCTAAGTATCTAACTAATTTTCGAACTTCATTTAAATAAATATAAGCATCTTCTCCACCTGTAAAATCAGGCTCAGTAACAATCTCTAATAATGGTGTACCGGCTCTATTTAAATCTATTAAGGTTTCGAAAGGATCAGCATCATGTAAACTTTTTCCCGCATCCTCTTCCATGTGAATACGCGTTAAATTTATTTTTTTAATACTTCCATCTTTCAATTTAATATCAACCCAACCGCCATTACAAATGGGAGTTTTATCTTGTGTTATTTGATAGCCTTTTGGTAAATCGGCATAAAAATAATTTTTTCGCGCAAACTGGTTTTCTTCACGAATCTCGCAATTCATGGCTAATCCTAGTTTTACAGCGTATTCAATTGCTTTTTTATTAACTTTTGGTAATGTTCCGGGATGACCTAATGTAATAACACTGATATTAGAATTTGGCAAAGCACCATATTCTGCAATATCATTGCTGTACATTTTTGTTTTAGTAGATAGCTGAATATGGCATTCTAAACCAATTACTGCTTTATATTTATCGTAAATACTCATTTTATTTTGATTGTAAACTAGAGGTCTAATTTAGATAAAAAAATTTATTTAAAATCCTATAAGGTCATTTAATAAAAAAAGCCCCTAAAAAAGGGGCTTCGTTGTCTGACTAGGGCTCGAACCTAGACTCTACTGAACCAAAATCAGTCGTGTTGCCAGTTACACCATCAGACAATTGCTAAACTTATAAAAAGTTCGGGGCACAAAAATAGCAAAATTTATTCATTTACAAAAAAATCATAAAAATAAATTTTCATTCTTTTTAGCAGAGTTTTTTAATTAAATTCGCATCTTACACATTAAAAAAAACATATGTCGTTTAAAAAATTGAATAACATCATTGGCTGGTTAATATTTGCTATTTCAGCATTTACTTATATTGCTACAATTGAGCCAACAGCAAGTTTTTGGGATTGCGGAGAGTACATTGCCTGCGCCTATAAGTTAGAAGTTGGGCATCCTCCTGGAGCTCCATTTTTTATGTTGGTTGGTAGGTTTTTTACTTTACTAGCTGGTGGCGATCCTGCAATGGCTGGCAAAATGATAAATATTATGTCTGCTTTATGTAGCGCATTCACTATTTTATTTTTGTTTTGGTCTATCACTCGTATCGGAATAAAATCATTAGTGAAAAAAGGACAAGAATTTACGTCAGTTAAACAATGGGCTGTATTAGTAGCTGGTGCAATTGGTGGTTTAGCTTACACGTTTTCTGATTCTTTTTGGTTTTCGGCTGTTGAAGGCGAAGTTTACGCCATGTCATCATTTTTTACTGCACTCGTTTTTTGGGCAATTTTAAAATGGGAAGAAGAAGATACAACAAACCCAACAGGTTCGATGCGTTGGTTAGTTTTAATAGCTTATTTAATGGGTTTATCAATTGGTGTCCATTTACTTAATTTACTTGCTATACCTGCAATTTGTTTTATTTATTATTTCAAAAAATATCCTTTTACGTGGAAATCATTTTTTGTTACAGGATTCATATCATTAATATTATTAGGAGGAATTCAAAATATTATGATTCCTAAAATTGTAAAATTTGCTGCTGACTACGAAGTGTTTTTTGTAAACAAATTACACATGGGCTTTAATATTGGGTCTATCTTCTATTTTATTTTATTAATTATTACTCTTTCTTCATTAATAGCTTATACTGTAAATAAAAAAGAATCTTTTTACAAACTTGGATTTTACACTGCCATTTTATTTGTTGCAATAGTAACTATTTCTGGTAATGGCTTTAGTGCTTTGTTAAGTCGTGCAGTTGTGTTAGGCGGTTTATTATATGGTATTAATTATTTAAAAACTAAAAACAGTAATACACTTAATGTTATTTTAGTTGCCTTTACAACCTTGCTCATTGGTTACTCATCATTTTTTGTTTTAATTATTCGTTCACAAGCAAATACGCCAATGGATGAAAATGATCCGGAAAATGCAATTACAATGTTATCATATTTAAATCGTGAGCAATATGGTGATTGGCCATTAACTTACGGGCAATATTACAATGCACCTACAAAACCACAATCAACTTTTGGTGATAGAGATCCTATTTATGCAAAGAATGAGAAATCAAAAAAATATGAGATAACAGATGATCGTAAAAAATCAGTTCCTGTTTATGAAGATGAATATTGTACTGCTTTCCCTCGTATGTGGAGTCAGCAAGCAAATCACGAATCATCTTATAGGTATTGGGGGGATGTTCAAAACCATCATAAAACAAAAACCAAAATGAATGACCGAACTGGTGAAATGGAAGAAGTGCAAATTCCAACATTTGGTGCTAACCTAAATTATTTTATCAGTTACCAAGTTAAATATATGTACTTACGTTATTTTGCTTGGAACTTTATTGGTCGACAAAATGATATACAAGGTTTAAACGGAAATCCTTTAGAAGGAAACTGGAAAACTGGAATTAAAGGCTTTGATGATTTTATTTTGGATACAGACACAGCCTTTGAACCGCACAACACGTCTAACAATTTAGCGAGTAATTCATTTTACGGATTACCATTTATTTTAGGATTATTAGGAATGCTTTTCATGTATCAAAATAACAAAGAAGATATGTGGGTTGTGGCATTACTATTTTTATTAAATGGCTTGGCTGTTGTATTTTATTTAAATCAATATCCTTACCAACCACGTGAACGAGATTACGCTTATGTTGCTTCGTTTTACGCTTTTGCTATTTGGATAGGATTGGGAGTGCTGTATATTTTTAATGCATTAGCATCCAAAACAAATGCTAAAACAGCTTTATTAATTGCAACGGTATTAGGTTTAATTATTCCAACGTTAATGGTTTCTGAAGGTTGGGATGACCACAACCGGTCTAAGAGAACAATGAGTAGAGATTTTGCAGTAAACTATTTAAACTCGTGTGCTCCAAATGCTATTTTATTTACTAATGGCGATAACGATACATTCCCACTTTGGTATGCGCAAGAAGTTGAAGGCGTTAGAACTGATGTAAGAGTTGTAAACTTAAGTTTACTACAAACAGATTGGTACATTGCACAAACACGCAGAGCAGCTTACGAATCTGCTCCTGTACCATTTACAATTGCTCCTGAAAAATTAGTTCAAAATAAACGTGAAGTTGTTTATTTAATGGATAAAAATTCGGGACCATACAACTTGAAAAAAGCAATTGAATTTGTAGAATCTGACGACATTAATAATAAATTTGAAAATGGTGGCAAATATTATGATTTCATTCCTGCATCTTCTTTTTATGTAAATGTAGATTCTATGCAAGTAATGAAAAATAAAGTTATTTCGGTGAGAGATACGGCTCGTTTAACAAAAACGATTAAGTGGACAATTGGCCGTTCTTATTTAACTAAAAATGATTTAATGGTTTTGGATTTAATTGCTCATAACGATTGGAAGCGTCCAATTTATTTTGCAGTTACAACAGGTGCAGAAGCTTATTTAGGTTTAGAAGATTATTTTCAATTAGAAGGATTAGCTTACCGCTTAGTTCCAATTAAAAATACACAAGATGAAATGCAACAAGGTGGGCGTGTAAAAACAGATATCATGTATGACAATATTATGAAATTTGAATGGGGCGGCTTGGATAAACCAGGTGTTAGTTTAGATGAAAACTGTACACGCATGGCATCAAATATGCGTATGCAAATGGCAACTTTAGCAAGTGCATTAATTAACAAAGGCCAAAAAGCAAAAGCAGAAAAAGTGCTTGATTTATGCATAGAAAAAATGCCAGATGCTAACGTTCGTTTTGAAGCTACGCTTTACACTATTATTGCAGGTTATTATCAATTAGGTAAAATGGATAAAGCCATGAAATTATCAACTCAATTATTTGATATTTTTGAAAATGATTTAAAAGTGTTCAACAAACAAAAATCAGAACACCGTACTTCATTTAGCAGAGAAATTGGGCAATCGAAAGAAATTATGCGTCGTTTAACCATGCTTGCCGAGCAATTTAAACAAGAAGCTTATTCGAAAGAATTAATGAAACGCTTAACGGCAAATGTGCCTATGGAAGAATTAATGCCACAAGAACAACAAGGACAACCTGGAGCGCAATAATTCTGAATTAATATTTTACAAAAAAGACACGCTAAAATTTAGCGTGTCTTTTTTTATTTACTAAACAACCATAAGTTATATAAAAAAAGAGTAAAATGTTGGCAGTAGTATTATTTTAACGAGTTGCCTGAATGCCATATTTTATAGCCTTTTCGAGAATATTAAGATTGATGTCTTTAAGCGTTTTAAATTTAATGCAATAGCCCGTTAATTTTGCCTTACCCATTTTTTCTCCAAATGTTTTTGCTAAGTATGTTTTATCTTTTAATCCAATAAGATAAATGGATGTACCCGTTGTGTTTGCACTTAAGCCAATTTGAAAAAATGGTCTAGTTTTTCCATCTGCGTAATTAATAGTTTGAAATCCATATCCAATGGTTGGATTAGTAACCGTTTTATTTTCGCTGTTTTTACCATCATCAAACCATAATTGACATTGAGGCATGAGCTTAAGAATAAACTCATGCAAGGCTTGCATATCTACTCGTTTTACCTCAGGCTGACTAGTAATATGTTGATGTATGTGTTCTTGAATGTTCATGAAACCATGTTGTGAAGCATTACTTTATTTTCTTAAGCATTATTTGACTAAACGAACCTAACAGGCCAACAGTTAATGAAGCACCTGCGCAATCAATTAACACAGTAATAAAGTCAGAATAAAAATAACTTGATGCGTACCAGTAAAAATCTGTCATACAAGCAATTAATAAACCAATAGATGCAGATTGTAAAAAGGCTTGAAAGGTTGTTTTAGAATTTATAGTTATAGATGTGATATATGAAATCAATACAGCATATGCTAGGCATGAAAGGTATAGAAATGCAAAACTAAAATCTGTTGTTTTTTTAAACCCTGGAAGTTGTGTTGTGTGTTCAGTTGTGAAGTTACCCATCATAACATCAAATACGAGCCATCCAACTCCTAAATAAATAAAACTACCTAAAATACTTACTATTAAGAAAATGATAAAAGAGCGCATACCAAGAGGTTAAATAAATAAAACTATAAAAAAAAGCCACCCGACATTGGTGGCTTTTGCTCCCTCTCCTGGACTCGAACCAGGGACCCCATGATTAACAGTCATGTGCTCTAACCAGCTGAGCTAAGAAGGAATCTTTTCCTAATAAGGAGTGCAAATTTAATATATATTTTATAAAAAACAATATATTTGTAAAAAAATTTAAACAAATATAAATTATGAGTCTTTTAGTAGTAGGAACAGTTGCCTTTGATGCCATTGAAACACCGTTTGGCAAAACCGATAAAATAGTTGGAGGAGCTGCAAGTTATATTG
>CAIYSA010000109.1 GCA_903928655.1 uncultured Bacteroidota bacterium | reverse complement strand
TTTGCTTAAATATGTTAAACCACAAGAAAATAAAAATGACAATGAAATACCAAAAGGACCAAAAGATGAAATTATTAAAAAAACAATGCAAGATGACAAAATTATTAAAGAAACAATGAAAGATGATGATTATAATGATGATTTTATAGATGATGAAGAAATAAAAACAACAACAACAACAACAGAAAATAAACCACCTAAAATACCTAAAAAACCAAAAGATGAAGTTATTAATAATATTGATGACAAGGAATTAAAAATAATGGAATTAGTAGATATATTAGACACATGGAGAGCAAACGATTATAATCAATGGTACACAGTCGGCCAGGCACTATGTAATATTGATAACGAATATATTAATATATATGATTCATTCAGCAAGAAAGCAATAAATAAATATAATATCAAAGACATTAATAATAAATGGATTGAATTTAAAAAACCAAAAAGCAAAGACAAAAAAAACTGTCGTTAGGAACTTTAAGAAAATATGCAAATGAAGACAATCACGATTTATACGTTTTATGGTGCAAAAAATGGAAGCAAACAGAAATATATTTATATAATGAAATAAAAGAAAATTTTGAAATTAAAAACTTCAAAATTAATAATCCTTGTATGTATGCCACTATTAATTATGAAAATGAATTAATAATAAGAGACAGGCGAGAATTTATGAATTTATATGAAAATTTAACATATTCATCATATAATGCAGACACGGGACAAATAGTTTCAGTAGGTTTTATTTCTGACTGGTTAAAAGACATAAATATTAGAACGTACGAAAAAATGGATTTCCTACCAATGCAAACAGCACCAAATAATATTTTTAATGTATTTGATGGTTATAATGTATTAAAAACAAACACATCAAATAATGATGATGACGATTTAAATTTTGAAAATTCATTAATATTCAAGCATTTAAAAAATTTATGTAATAATGATGAGAATGTTATTGATTATGTCATTAAATTTCTTGCAAGAAAAATTAAACACCCATATAAAAATACAAATACAGCTCTAATTTTCAAATCAAAGCCAGGAGCAGGTAAAAATATTTTTTTTGATTGGCTAGGTGATGTTATTATTGGTTCAAAATATTATTTAGACACTGAAAAACCAGAATTATTATTTGGTAGATTCACGTCATTATTAGAAAATAAAATTTTAGTTGTTGTTAATGAAACATCAGGAAAAGACACATTTAATTTAAATGAAAATATTAAAGCAGCAATAACAGCCAAAGAAAATATTATTGAGCACAAAGGACTGAAACCATATAAAAATAATAATAACGTTGGTTATATTTTTTTAACTAATAATGACAACCCAATTAAAATCCCGCACGATGACCGCCGTTTTTGTGGTATTGAGTGTAACAATGGTATTTGTAATAATGCAGTTTATTTTAAAAATTTAATTGATGAAATGAACAGTGGAAAGTATAATAAAATTATGTATGATTATTTATTAAATATTGATTGTGAAAATTATGACTTTACAAATAACCGCCCTATTACCAGTTTTTACGAAGACATGAAAGAAATGAACACACCATTAATTGTTAAATTTTTTAGACATATTTTATTATGTGGAGATGAAAAATATTTTGGTGCAGCATTATTTAAAGAATTTAATGATTTTATTAAAGCAAATAATTATAAATGTGAGTACACCACGACAAAATTTGGTGTAGATGTTAAAAAATTTAAGGGTATTAATAAAAAGAAATCAAATTTTATTGAGTATATAATTGATAGAAAAGAATTGAAAAAATATTTAATTGATGAATATAAAATGGAATTTGTAGAAGAAGAAAATGAACCAAATGAACCATATATTAAAAATGAAAAGAAAAAAATTAATAATATTGAATATGTTC
>CAIYSA010000108.1 GCA_903928655.1 uncultured Bacteroidota bacterium | reverse complement strand
TTTGAATCATTAAAATAAAATATAGAAATCGCAATAATTAAAACAATAGATGCTGCTGCAGAAAACCAAATGATTTTATTTTTAGTTGACAAACCTTGAACTGCAATTTTTTGAGAAATAGCTACATTAATTTCTTCATTTATTTTTTTTGCGTTTACTGGTGTTGAATACTCTTCAAATCCTTCTAGTGCATCTTTTTCAAACTCATCTAAATCTTGGGCATTAGTATTTTGCTCCGATTTATTTCCAATCAAATTAAAAAGCTCCTGAGCTGATAATGGGTTATGTGAATTTTTATTTTCCATTATGATTGTTCTTTTCCTATTGTATTCTCTAATTTAATTTTTAAATTTCGCTTGCCATTTTGTATATAGCTTTTCACTTCATTAATTGTAAAGCCAGTTATTTCGGCAATTTCAACATACGACTTCTCTTTTAAATAAAACAAATCAATACATTTTTTTTGTTCATCTTTTAACTCATTTATTGCATTTTCTAAAGCCTCAAATTGCTTTTCTTTTTCGTCTGCTTTGTTAAGATGCAATCCTGATTCTGTTTCCATAAACAAGTCAGCATTATTTTCTAATTCAATTTCCTTTTTGAGTTTAGATTGCCGAGTTCTAATAATCATTAAACAAAAGTTTTTTGAATAGGTATACAACCAGCTTTTAAAAAACTCTACTTGGTGTTTTAACAAATCCTTAAATAGCTTTTCGAAAATTTGCATAACAGCATCTTTCGCTTCATCTTCATTTTTTAGATATTTTAAAGAAAGACCTAATACTAAATGAGAATAGCGTTTATATAAAATACCAATAAACAGCTTATTTTCAGTGTTTTTATATTCTGCAATTAATTCTAAATCAGAATACTGGTTATATTTTTCGTTGTAAATCAAAACCTAAATTTAACTAAAATTTAGGTTAATTAAATTATCTAAATAAAACTTATTTTTACTTTGCTATATTCATACTAAATATTAAATTTGATAGTTAAGGATTTTGAAACAAATTTGACTTAATTTTCATCAAAAAAATTGAAATTATTATATAAATATATGTTTTTGGTAGTTTTGGCTTGTATTGGGCTTGGCTTTCAGCAACAAGGTTTTGACCCAAATGCAAAGGTTAAAGCTGTTTTTATATACAATTTCACCAAATATTTCGAATGGCCTAAAAACATGAAATCGGGCAATTTTATTATTCAAATAATAGGCACAAATTCAAGCTTAAACCAAGAACTTAATAAAATGGCCACCTCAAAACAAATTGGAAACCAAAAACTCGAAATAAAAAACAGTCAAGCTTTTGATGGCACATTACAACCACATATTATTTTTTTATTAAGTGAATCTTCAGATAAGCTAAAAGAGATTGTTGCGAAAAGCAAAGGAAAGGGTACGCTTATTGTAACCGAAAAACCTGGTATGGCAAAAGCAGGATCATCTATAAATTTTGTAGTTGCTGATAATAAACAAAAATTTGAATACAGTCAAGAAAACGCAGTAAAGGCAGGACTAAAAACAAGTGATGAATTAAAAAGTATGGCTGTTGCCGTTGAGTAAAAAAATTAATAAATTTAAATAAGTGTTAAAACTATTAAAATCATATAATTACATTAATAGCATATTTGTTATGTTAATGGCAATTTTATGCCTTAATTCTCATGCTCAAAATGATTCTTTATTCAAGGCACAAACACTTTGTAATGAGAAAAAATTTAGTGAAGCAATTAATATTATTGATAAAGTTATTCTAAATCCTGAAACCAATAAGGATCCAGCCTCTTGGCATATTAGAGCATATGCTTATCTTCAGTCATACAAACTTAATGGTTCGGGCAATACTTCTAAAGTTAGCTTACTAGATACTGCATTGCATTCGACACTAATATCTTTACAATATGATTCTAAATTAGAATATAAGGAAAACAATTTAGCTTTCTTAAAAAATGGAGCAGCTTCTTATTATAAACTTTGCATAATATTATTACAAGATTCATTAAATCCAATAAATTCAGAGAAATTTTATTTTAAATATAAAAAATATACAACTATTGTAAATCCAACATTCGATTTAAAGGAAAAAGATATTGAATATTATAATGCCGCCGGTGGGTTATTTGGTGATTTGTACTCTAAAAATAATTTCAATCAAAAGTATGGTGATTTTGCAAAAACAGCACTTTTAAAAGTTTTAGAAATTGATTCTAAAAACATTTCAGCAAATATTAATTTGGGGATTTTATATTACAATCAAGGCGCAACTCTTATGCGTGAATTAGATTATGATATACAAATTGATCAATTGGAAGTTGTGCAAGAAAACGCAAAAAAATTATTCAAACAATCATTACCATTCATGATGAAAGTTTATGAATTACAACCAAAAGATGCAAGAGCAATTGAAGGGATTGCCGGTATTTATTCAGCATTACTTGACGAAGAAAAGGCAAACGAATTTAAACAAAAAAAAGAAGCCCTAAATAAAAAATAACTGGCTTTATGGCAATAAAATTTACAATTGGTAGAAAAATAGGAACAGGTTTTGGAATATTGCTATTCCTAACCCTAGTTGCATTTTTACTTACAATTGCTACAGTTACTCAAAGTAAGCAACGCACAGAATCGGTTGTGGGACAAGTTACTCCATCCGTTTCAAGTTTGAAACAATTCAATTTTCTTTTACAAAAATCTCAAACACTAATTTCTAAATGGAAATACAACCAATCCGGAAATGATGATCCATCAAAAATTGAATTACGAAATCTAATCAGTAAGGAATATCCAAATATAAAAAACGAATTAAATGCATTGTCTGTAGATTGGACTGATGAAGAAAAAGAAAATATAAAAACTATTATTTCTTTTAGCGACGGGCTGTTTAAACTTTATCAAGAAGACATTATGAGTCCACTAAACTCTTGGGAAAGTTACCAAGACGCAAACGTTGTTTTTTTAGTGACCTCTCCATTTGAAGATAGTCAAGACAAAATTAAAAGTCTTTACACGCGGTTAAATACTTTAATAAACCAAAAGGAAAAAAATGCAGAAGAGATAAAAGCACAAATGTTTAAATCATTTAATTTTTTAGATAATTTCGTAAAATTCCTTGGTATAGGTTTATTTTTTGGAGGAATATTAATTGCAGTTTTAACAACCAAATCAATTACAAAACCAATTCAACTTCTTAAAAAAATGTTGCTATCAATGGGTTTAGGTATTTTACCAAAAGAACGTATTGAATACCGTGCCGACGAAATTGGAGAAATGGGAACAGCGCTAAATAACTTAGTAGAATCAATGGAAAGTACTACTGAATTTGCAAATCAAACTGGAAAAGGAAATTTTGAAGCATACTACAAGCCATTAAGTAAAGATGATAGTCTTGGCCACGCACTTTTAAAAATGAGGGATGGCCTTTCAGAAAATGAACGCGTATTAGAGCATAAAGTAGTTGAGCGAACTGAACAGGTTGTTAAACAAAAGGAAGAAATTCAAGAAAAAACAAAAGAATTAGAAACACTTTTTAAACAAGTAACGGATAGTATACATTACGCGAAGCGAATACAAGAAGCTATTTTACCACCTTTGAGTTTAGTTAAATCTATTTTGCCTGAATCTTTTATTTTATATAAACCTAAGGATATTGTAAGTGGCGATTTTTATTGGATTGACAAAAAAAATGACTGGAGTTATTTTGCCGCTGTAGATTGTACAGGTCACGGTGTTCCTGGTGCGTTTATGAGTATTGTAGGTTACAATTTATTGAAAGATATTTTAAATAATTCAAATGCAATAACACCGGCTGCAATAATGGATAAAATGAATGATGGTGTTGCAAACACACTACATTCTGGCAGTTCTGATAATCAAACAAAAGATGGCATGGATATGACACTTTGTGCATTGAATTATAAAACCTTAGAGCTTCAATTTGCAGGAGCTTTTAACCCATTATATATTGTTAGAAATAACGAATTGCTTCAATTTAAAGTAGACAAATTTCCTATAGGAATGTTTATTGGAGAAAAACAACACTTCACCAATAATAGCGTGCAACTTCAAAATGGAGACAATGTGTATATTTTTTCTGATGGATATGCCGATCAATTTGGTGGGCCAAAGGGTAAAAAATATATGGCAGGAAATTTCAGAGAATTGCTAAAAGAAATGAGTAAATTACCTATTGAAAATCAATCCATAAACTTAAACCAAACCATTGAAGAATGGCGTGGAAATCTTGAGCAAGTTGATGATATTTTAGTAATTGGAATTAAAGTTTAATTTTAAAACTTTAAAAAACCTTCTAATTGTAAATCAATTACCTTTTGAGTTTCATCATCCGACAACGTATTTGAAGCATCTAATAAATTTGCAACCAAACTTATTGGTAATTTGTTGTAATACACATTAACTTTTAAATAATTTAAAATATTAGTAAGATGGTCTAAACCCCTCAAATTTCCTGCCCTGCCGGCAGATACACCAACTAAACAGGCTTTATTATCTTGCCAAGTTTTTGGAGGAATTGCATCAAGAAATACCTTTAAAACACCTGCAAAACTGCCATTATATTCGGGAGTAATAAAAATAAATTTTTGTTGGTTTTCAATATAATTATCGATTATTTTTTGAAATTCGGATGTACGTTTGCTATACAAGTCAGAAGTTAAAAATGTTTCAGGTAAATCTTTAAGATTTAATATGGCAGCTTTAATATTCTTACTTTTTAAAACAGATAAGTAATAATTAGCTATTTTTTCAGTATTACTATCTATTCTGTTTGTAGCTGATATTATAGTTATAGAATCCATTATATTATTAACATTTTTGGTTAGTTATGATTTACTCTGTTTAAAACTATTAACAGATAAACCCTTCAAATAGTTTATTTTTACGATACACAAATTTGAACTTTTTTTTTGAATAATTGACAATGAATATTACTTATTACGGACATTCTTGTTTCGGGGTAGAAATTAATGGGAAGCATTTATTGTTCGATCCATATATTTCTGAAAATGAATTAGCGAAAGACATCATTGTTGATGAAATAAAAGCTGATTATATTTTAATTTCTCATGGTCACAACGACCATATTGCTGACGCTATAACTATTGCGAAAAGAACGAATGCTTTAGTTATTTGCAATTGGGAAGTTAATTTGTGGCTTCAAAAACAAGGCATTACAAATATACATCCTATGAATACAGGAGGAAAAAAAGTATTTGATTTCGGCTCAATAAAATGTGTAAAAGCAGAACATAGTAGCAGTATGCCAGATGGCACTTATGGAGGAAATCCAATGGGCTTTGTAATCGAAAGCAGTGTGAGGGATTTTTATTATGCAGGAGATACAGCACTAACCTATGATATGAAATTAATTGGCGAATTCCGTAAAATTGATTTTGCTTTTTTACCTATCGGAGATAATTACACGATGAGTGTGGATAATGCCATTATTTGCACCAAATTTATTGATTGTAACGATATTATTGGCATGCATTACGACACATTTAAAGATATTGAAATAAATAAAGAAGAGGCAGTTAAAAAATTTCGCAGTGCCGGGAAGACTTTGACACTTATGAATATTGGCGAAACAATTAAAAAATAAGACTATTAATCTGAAATTGAATTAAAAAAGAAACTATGGGAAAAATAATAGCAATATCAAACCAAAAAGGAGGAGTTGGTAAAACAACTTCAGCAATTAACCTAGCAGCATCTTTAGCTGTTTTAGAATATAAAACATTATTGGTAGATGCAGATCCACAAGCAAATTCAACTTCTGGTGTAGGAATTGATCCGAAGGAAGTTCCATTCGGCTTGTATGAATGTATTATTGGAACTAAAAATCCAAAAGATGTAATAATAGAAACCGAAACACCGAATTTATTTTTATTACCAACAAATACCGATTTAGTTGCTATTGAACTTGAAATTGTAAATCTAGCCAATAGAGATTATATGATGAAAGCAGCCTTAGATAAAATAAAGGACGATTACGATTTTATTATTATTGATTGTTGTCCGTCATTAGGATTAACAGTTATAAATTCTTTAGCTGCAGCAAATAGTGTTATAATACCTGTGCAATGCGAGTATTTTGCATTAGAAGGAATGGGTAAATTATTACAAACAATTAAATTAATTCAAGAACATATAAATACCGGATTAGATATTGAAGGTGTATTATTAACAATGTATGATCCTCGTTTAAAATTAGCAAACCAAGTGGTTGAAGAAGTTAAAATGCATTTTCAAAATATGGTTTTCAACACAATCATTCAACGAAATGTGAAATTAGCAGAAGCACCAAGCCATGGTAAAACAATAATTATGCATGATGCTGTGGGAAAAGGTTCAGTAAACTATTTAAACCTTGCTCGCGAAATTTTACAACGAAATGGCTTAACTAAAATTTCGGATGAAAATAGAACGATGTCATTTACAGAAGAAGAATCAGACTTTAACGAAGGATAATAAAACAATTTTTAGTGTTCAGTTTTTAGTGTTTAGTAAGTACTAATATCTTAAATATTAAAAAATAATACCTAAAAATTAAAAACTAAAATAAATGAGCAGCAATAATAAAAAGCCCGCATTAGGAAGAGGATTAAGTGCATTATTACAAAATGCAAAAACTGATATTACAACAAAACAAAGTGGAGAAGCAACGCCTGTTGTTGGAACAATAGCATTAATAAAAATAAAAGATATTGATACTAATCCGTTTCAACCGCGTACTAATTTCGAAGAAACATCATTACAAGAATTATCAGAATCGATTAAACAACACGGAATAATACAACCAATAACAGTTCGTAAACTTGGATATGATAAATACCAATTAATTTCAGGAGAACGTCGTTTTAGAGCTTCTCAATTAGCAAACCTTGAAGAAATACCAGCTTATATTAGAGTTGCCAATGATCAAGCAATGCTAGAAATGGGCTTAATTGAAAATATTCAACGTGAAGATTTAGATCCAATTGAAGTATCATTAAGCTACAAAAGGTTAATTGAAGAATGTGCTTTAACTCAAGAACAACTTGGAGAAAAGGTTAACAAACAAAGAAGTACAGTAACAAACTTTTTAAGACTACTTAAATTGCCTGTAGCAATCCAAAAAGGCTTACGTGATAAAGATATTTCAATGGGGCACGCACGCGCTTTATTAAGTATTGAAAATGAAGATAAACAATTAGCAATTTATGCTTTAGCAATTGAAAATGAATTATCTGTTCGTCAGGTTGAAGCTTTGGCTCGTGATGAAAAATTAAATTTCACACCTAAAACTACTAGAATTGAAAAACCCTTAACGATTGAAGATAAACAAATATCTAAAAAATTAGAAAAAATATTCAATAAATCAGTTGATTTCAAAAGAAATGTAAAAGGTGATGGAACAATAAAATTAACTTTTAGTAACGAATCTGAATTAACAAACATTTTATCTTTTTTTGACATTAATTAACGAACGATTTATCACTTTCAGAGATATCATAATTAGCATTGATTAATTTTACGAACGTGAAAACATCTTTATTATATACATTTTTAGCATTATTTATTTATTGCAATGTTGCTCATGCTCAGGTAGACGATAGTTTAAAAATGACTAGAGGAACAAGAAAAGCAATTTATTCAACTGCTAGAAAAGCAATGATAATGAGTGCATGTTTACCAGGATTAGGCCAAGCATATAATAAAAGTTATTGGAAAATACCTGTTATATATGTTGCTTTAGGTGGCTTGAGTTATTGGGGAATAAATAGTCATAAACAATATAAGTATTATAGTAATAATTTACGGTACGAAAATGATGGCGATTCAACAACTATTAATATTTCAAATTATTCTACAGATCAATTAATTATTCAAAAAAAGGATTTCAGAAAAAGCAGGGATAATGCTATTATGATTGGGATTTTAGTTTATTTAATTAATGTAATTGATGCAAACGTAGATGCTCATTTAAAAACATTTGACGTAAGTGATGACTTAAGTTTACAAATAAAGCCATATACTAATTTCAGTTATAATTACAAATTGCAATCAGGCATAACACTTAAATTAAACTTTAAATAAATATCACAATTATACAAAAACTTTAAGTTTACTAAACAATAAACACAAAATGAAAATTGCATTATTAGGATATGGTAAAATGGGCAAAGAAATTGAATCCATTGCATTACAAAGAAATCATACAATCGTATTAAAAGTTGACGAAAAAAACGCTAGTACATTTTCGATTGATGAATTAAAACAAGCTGATGTTGCTATTGAATTTAGCACGCCACATACTGTTATAGCAAACATTAATAAATGCTTTGATGCTCAAGTTCCAATTGTTGTAGGCACAACAGGTTGGTACGATCAATTTTCGGAAACGGAAAACAGTTGCGCGCAAAAAAACGGAACCCTGTTTTATGCTTCAAATTTTAGTTTAGGTGTAAATTTATTTATGAAAGTAAATAGTTATTTAGCAGTGCTAATGAATAAGTACGATACTTATAATGTGGAAATGGAAGAAATTCATCATATCCATAAATTAGACAAACCGAGTGGAACCGCAATCACTTTAGCAAATCAGATTATTGAAAAATTAGATCGTAAAACAAATTGGAGTATTGACTCTAAAGAACCAAATCTTTTGTATATTGAAGACAAGCGAGAAGGTGAAGTTCCTGGCACACATATTATAAAATATATATCCGAAGTTGACGATATTGAAATTATGCATAAAGCACATAACCGGAAAGGTTTTGCTTTAGGAGCAGTTGTAGCGGCCGAATTTTTAAAAGGAAAAAAAGGTATATTTACAATGAAAGATTTACTTTAATAAAAAAATATTTAAACAAAAATAAATTATAATCAACGCTTCACTACCTATGGGAAACATCATTTTTTTAATACTCATTTTTATATCATTTGTAGGTTTATATAAAATTTTCGAAAAGGCAGGTGTTGCTCCATGGAAAGCTTTAATTCCTATTTATAATTTTTGGGAAGTTGGTAAAATTATTAATCGCCCAAAATGGTGGGCATTTATTATGATTGTGCCTGGTGTAAATTTAATTATGTATGGCGTTTACGGCTTTCATTTAGCTCGTGCTTTTAAAAAACGAATGACTAACGATTTAGTTTATGCTGCATTGATGCCTTATTTATATTTTGCCTATTTAGGTTTTAATAAAGATGTTAAGTTTTTTGGTGTTGCAGATATTAAATCAGAATCTTCTATAGTAAAAAACTGGCTTGACCCAATTATTTTTGCAGTAGTTGCAGCATCTATAATTCGTGGTTTCTTTTTCGAAGCATTTACAATCCCAACTTCATCATTAGAAAAATCTTTAATGGTTGGAGACTTCTTGTTTGTAAATAAAGTATGTTATGGTGCTAAAGTGCCTCAAACACCAATTGCATTTCCTTTTGCACATCATACTTTACCATTTTCAACCTCAACTAAATCATATTTGGAGTGGATTAAAATTCCATATATGCGCTTGCCAGGATATTCAAAACCGAGTAATGGAGAAATTGTTGTTTTTAATTACCCAGACGGAGATACCGTTGCTCTTGGGTTTCAAGACATGAGTTATTATCAGTTAGCCAGAAGTATTGGTTACCAAAATGTACATAATCCAAAACACTATCCTTTTGAAGGCTCAAACAGACAAGTTGGGAAAATTGTTGCTCGCCCAATTGATAAGCGGGAACATTACGTTAAAAGATGTGTGGGAATTGCAGGCGATAAATTAGAAATTAAAGATGGAGAACTTTATATCAATGATAAATTAAGTCCAATGCCCAAAGAGGCTCAACACCATTATTTTGTTAAATGTAAAGACCCCATTTTTACAGTAGAATTATTAGATGATTTAGATATTTATTATGATGAAGCTTTTCAGCTCTCTTTTTATCAGCAAGCAATTAATGATAGTTCAATACTGTATTCGTTTGTTGATAATCAACCTCATCATCCAGAACATGAATTCTTTAAGGAATACAAAAGCACTTTATTATCAAATGATACGGTTTTGTATTGTTTAAATTTAACTCAAGAAAAAGCTGAACGTATTCTTAAAATGCAAGGAGTATACTCTGTAAAAAAAGAAATTAAACCTAAAGGTGTAAAAGATTCAAATATTTTCCCTCATAATGCTTCTTACACATGGAATAATGACAACTTTGGCCCTTTCACTTTACCAAAAGAAGGAACTACTGTAAAAATTGACACAGGTAATATTTGTTTGTACGAAAAAATGTTGAGTACTTATGATGATGGAATTCATCCAGTAACAAAACAAGGAGCACAAGTTTTATATGATGGTAAACCTATTACATCTTATACATTTAAGCAAGGATATTATTGGTTAATGGGTGATAACCGCCATAACTCAGCAGATAGCCGTAGTTGGGGAGTTGTGCCATTTGACCATGTTGTTGGTAGACCGGTTTTTGTTTGGTTTAGTATGAAAGATCCTACAAAAAATTTAGTTAGTGGAAACAACGCTCTAGGTTCAATTTTAAAAAATTCTCATGATGGCAAATTCCGCTGGGATAGATTTATGTGCTACGTTGGGCCAGAAGGCTTGGTATCATGGAAAATTCCAGTTGGTATAATTGCATTATTAGCTTTTGGATATAATTTCTGGAAAAAAAGAAAAGAGAAAAAGAACGAGAAAAAACTAGTTTAACTTGTTTAATCCAGAAATATTAACCGACCTCATTAAAGTGCAAATGCCTTTTGGCAGATATAAAGGCACATTACTATCAGATTTGCCTGTTTCTTATTTAGAATGGTTTCAGAGACAGGGATTTCCTGATGGCAAGCTAGGAATGATGCTTGCAACCGTTTATGAGATAAAACTTAATGGATTAGAAGATATTTTATATCAGCTAAAAAGAGGTGTCAGGTAATAAAATAGAGATTGTTTTTAGTGCATTATAGGCATTTACATATTCTGGGAGCAACAAAAATAATTAGTGTATCTTTGCAAAAAAATTACCAATGACAACTTTTAAAGATCTTAACCTTTCTAAACAACTTCTAAACGCTCTTACTGATATTGGATTTGATACACCAACTCCAATTCAAGAAAAAGCCTTTCCAGTAATTATGTCTGGAAAAGATGTTGTTGGTATTGCACAAACAGGAACGGGTAAAACATTTTCTTACCTTTTACCAATTTTAAGACAAATAACATTTTCAGAACAAAGACATCCAAGAGTTTTAATTGTAGTGCCTACACGCGAATTAGTAATGCAAGTAGTTGGTGAAATTGAAAAGCTAAGTAAGTATATGAATGTTCGTTTTACGGGTGTTTATGGTGGAGGAAACATCAATATACAAAAGCAAAAAGTATATGATGGTTTAGATATTTTAGTGGCAACACCTGGTCGTTTAATTGATTTAACGCTTAGTAGAACTTTACAATTTAATGGTATTCAAAAATTAGTGATTGATGAAGTTGATGAAATGCTAAACTTAGGATTTAGAGCCCAACTCATAAAAATATTAGATATACTTCCTGAAAAACGTCAAAATTTAATGTTTTCAGCAACATTAAATGAAGATGTAGAAATGATGATTGAAAATTATTTCACCAAGCCAGTTTATGTTGAATTAATAACAAGAGGTACTCCATTAGAAAAAATTATTCAACATGCATATCATGTTCCAAATTTTTACACTAAAGTAAACTTGCTCGAAAATTTATTACAAACTGACACAGAATTTAAAAAAGTATTGGTGTTTGTGAAAAATAAAAAAATTGCAGATGAAATTTTTAAATCATTAGAAACAGAATTTGCTTCCGAAATTGGTGTAATACACTCAAATAAAACTCAACCGCAACGTTTTAATGCTGTTAAACAATTTGATGAAGGCACTCATAAATTATTAGTTGCCACAGATGTTATTGCGCGTGGGTTAGATTTAAAAGATGTAACACATGTATTGAATTTTGATATGCCTTTAAAAGATCCTAACTCATATATACATAGAATTGGGCGAACAGGTAGAGCAGATAAAACTGGTATTTCTGTAAGTTTTATTACTAAGGCCGATCTTGAAATTCAAAAGGCAATTGAAACATTGATGAATAAAAAAATGACAGTTTTAGAAATTCCTGAATCTGTTGAAATTTCAATAAATTTAACGCAAGAGGAAAAACCAGTTACTAGAGATAAAAATCTCAACAAAAACAAAAAACTAGTTAAACCAACTGGGGCATTTCACGAAAAATCAGATAAAAATAAAAAAGTAAATTTAGGTGGTGCACGTAAAAGAGAAAATCAAAAACGCATTGCTGAAAGAAAAAGCAAAAGACAGTTTTAATAAAAAAAACAATTTATTTTTTGAAAACTTTACCAAAAAAAAGGTTCAAAGAAAATCTTTGAACCTTTTTAGTTTTTCAAAAATTTAAAACACTACTGTTTTAAAACTTTATAAGTACGTTTAGCATCTTTAGTACTAACTGTTAAATAGTAAATACCATCTGCTAATTCAGAAATATTAACTGATTTTGTAACCAATACATTTCCTTCGACATTATCTTCATAAACTAATCTTCCATCAATTGAGGTCACTGCTATATGAGCGTTAATGTCCGAACTTGCATTAATTTCTAAAGTAAATAAACCAGAATTTGGATTAGGGTAAACATTTAACCCTAAATTATTTACTAATTCTTCAACGCCAACACAAGCATTAACAATTAATGTATCTTTTGCTAAACTACTACAGCCATTTAATGCTGTATAACTATAGTAAATAATATACGTTCCTTGGCCTGCAGCACTTGCACTAAAATTAGTACCTGTAATTCCAGATCCTATATAAACTCCACCACTTGGAACACCTTCAGATAAAAGTCGAATAGTTTCAGTTGGACAAAAACGAGTTTGACCAGTAAACACTAATGAAACTGTTGGGTTAGGTTTAGATGTAATATTAATTACATCAGAAGATTTACAAGATGTAGAATTTGTAACCACAACTGAATAGGTTCCAATTGTTCCAACTGTAATAGTAGAAGTTGTTGCACCGGTATTCCATAAATAAGTACTTCCGGGGTTTCCTGCATAAAGCGTAACAGTTTTACCAACACAAAATGCAGTATCAGATCCTAAAGTAACTATAGGTAATAAACCTAAGGTAATATTTATAGTGTCTGTATTTAAACAACCATTTGTATTAGTACCTTTAACCCAGTATTTACCAGAAGTAGGGACATTAATTGTTGAAGTTGTTGCTCCAGTATTCCATAAAAAGGTACCTGCAGTAGTATTTGCATTAATAACCAAAGGTAAAAGACAAACAGTTGTATCGTTTCCTAAATTTGGTGTTGGTGTTGGTTTAATAAAAATGCGCACAGTGTCATAACTCATACAGCCAGACATGTTAGAAGTAACTGTATATGTTTTAGAACTTGAAATATTTGCTGTTGGATTTGACACACTTGTTGAAGTTAAACCGATAGAAGGTGTCCATGAATAAGTAACAGTAACAGGCTGACCAAAAGAAATATTAGGGCGTAATGTACTAGAGGTTTCAAGGCCAGGTGCTGAACATACTGTGGCCATATCTGCTCTGTAATAAACAGAAGATGAAAATGCCATAGTAGATTGTGTTAATGAAACATTACTTGAAAATGAGGCGTTATTAAAACAAGTTTCAATAATAATATTTGAAACACCATCCCAAACATAAGGTGAAGATAATGTATGCGTATTCATACCTAAAACAGGAACATAACTTGGTGTAGAAAAATAGGTAGTTAAGCCTGTTGTAGTAAATGATGTAAGAGATGTTACGGTAGTGGTAGCTATTGCCATATTGTAATTAGTAAGTGCAGCAGAAGCATTTAAATTTGTTGCATTAAAAGCTAAAGAAGTTATATTACCTGCAACTAAACCAGCAGCACTTAATTCTGATGCTAAAAATAGAAACTGATTTTTAGCTCCCCAATAAAAATTACCATAAGGAGCTGGATAACCCGTTGATGTATTTGAAGTCGATCCAGTTCCTACTGTTTTAACAGGGATGTAAACTGCATTTAAAGCAACTGGTATACCTAAACATACGCTATCATTTGGCAAAATAGTAGTTGAGAAATATGGAGCTTTAATAACAATAATGCTTGTGGTATCATTTAAAGTAGAACCATCACCAACTACTGTTGTATATCCTTTAAATTTATAAGTACCAAGCGTACTCATATTAAATGCTGTTGAAATTGTATAATCTTGAGTTCCTGTAATAGCTATTGATCCAGTTGTTAAAGCTAATGTATAAGTTGTAACTATTGGTCCTGTTGTTTTCACTGAAATTATTGTAGGATTGACAGAAAAGTTAGCAACTGCCGACCCATAGTTTCTTACACGAGCTACGATTGTGTCATTTCCGAAACATTTTTTAGTGCCAACAGGCTTAAGTATAGCATTTACTCCTAAATCTAAAGGAGATGGATTTAAAATAAGAATATTATAATCTTCAACTTCACCCCATGTAAAATTTCCACATGGCGCCGGAATTCCCGATTCTCTGGCCGCAACTCTCATTCTTGTAGTTCCGGAGGTTGCACCTGGAGGGATTGTAATACCACCTGGAGCTGTAACAACTGTTCCTATTAACGCAAAAGTTGTTAACCCAGACATAAAAACCTGTTCTCCAACATCTAAAAAATCACCATCAATATTATAATCAATCCAAACACCAACGTAACCAGAATAAGCAAATGAACCACATTGGCCAACTTTTACAGACAATGGATAATTACTTCCATTAGCAACTACAGGGGCTGTAACACCAGTATAATTACTATACATATAAGCAATTGAACCCGGGCCTGCAAGAGCTCCACAGATGGAAGTATTATTTAATGTTCCAAAGGTTACATTAAAAATCTCATCATCAGCAGAAGAAGTAGCTGCTGCAGTACAATATACTTGAGCATCTAAATTACTAGAAAAAGATAATAAAAGAAACAACAAACCAATTACGTTTGTCTTCTGTGAAATAATTTTTTTAATTGAATTGTAAAATATTCTCATAGGATTATAATTGTTTAAATTTAATAGAAACATAGCAAAAATATAGCATTATTTTGATAATTCCAAAACATTAGTCGAACAAAAAGGCCCTTTTATTTTAATCTTACTAATTTCAACATACTATTCATTATATTATTAAATTTGTAGGATGAACTCAATAACTTTTTTATTTCTGAATTTAGGTGGAGGCGAAGTAGTAATGATACTGCTAGTAGTATTGCTATTATTCGGAGGAAAGGGCGTTCCTAATTTAGCAAAAGCACTAGGCAAAGGGATTCGCGAGTTTAAAGATGCTACTAATGGTTTGCAAAAAGATTTACAACAAAACACAGGTAATATAACAGCTACCATCCAAGAACATATTCAGGAAGTTAAAAAGGAAGTTGATAAAATTTCTGAACCTAATCCATAAATAAGGTAGAGTGTTTGTAATAAAAAAAAATCACTATTTGTCGGTTTGCATTTTATGCATATTTTTTTTTAGTGCTTGTTTAGAGTCAGATAAAGCAAAAGAAAACAAACAAGAATTCGATAAAATAAAGATAAATAAACAATTTATAAAAGCCAATCAGCAAGTGGTTGCTAAAGAAAATGATGAGATGGATTATTTTCAAAAATCGCATAAGTTCCCATTTATTAAAACAACTTCTGGTGTTCGTTATTTTGTTTATAAACCATCTTTATTAGGAGATTCTATAACTAATGGTGATGTTATTTCTATAAATTATACCTTATCGCTATTAGATGGAACTGTTTGTTATTCGTCTGATACAGATGGTGTAAAAGAATTTAAAGTAGGAATGCAAGATGCAGAAGATGGCTTACATAAAGCTGTTTTAAATCTTAAACAAGGCGATAAAGCCCTTATTTTAATACCATCTCATTTAGCGCATGGCTTATTGGGTGATTCAAAAAAAGTTCCGCCTCAATCAATAATATTATATGACATCGAAATTATTTTAGTAAAAAAAGATAAGTCTGCACATGTTGAACATTAAATTTTCTAAAATTGATTTAACTTCAAAAAGAAATTCCATAATGAAATCTTGCGTTTTTTGGTTTTTTTTCTCTTTGATAGTTTTATTTTTTTTAAAGTGTGCTAAACCTAAAAACACTAATGGTTATTCAAAAGACAGTGCTGGAAATTATTATCAATTAATAGCCATTGGCGATGGTTTAATTAAACCAAACACATCCGATTTTTTAATACTGGATGTTGAATTAAAAACACAGAAAGATTCTATGTTTTTTAACTCTCAACACAGTACAAAAAACGGCATGATAATTCACTTATCTAATCCAACAATAAAAACTTATTTTATCAACTATTTCCAAAAATTAGTTGAAGGAGATAGCGCTTCAATTTTAATACCTCCTACTCCATTTTTTAATTCTTTTTTTGATACTTTACCCCCTCAATTTTGCATAAATGATAGTGTGTTAAAATTTAACTTTAAAGTCAAGAAAATTATCAATAAGGTTGGTTATCAAAAGCTTTTAGTTAAATTAGATGAGGATAAGGAGTTATTAGAATTACAACA
>CAIYSA010000107.1 GCA_903928655.1 uncultured Bacteroidota bacterium | reverse complement strand
TCTTAAGGTTGCAATTTTATTAATGTTTACTGAAAGTTTTGTCATAGTAATTAGATAAATCGATGTTTTATTTGGTCATTTGGTACCATACAAGTATCTGTTTTACCAAACCATTTATACCTTTTTTTTGCAATGTAATCATAAATTACATTTCTAATAAAAGTAGGAATAATAATAAAAATATATAATAGAGGAAAGCCTCCTCTTAAATATTTAGTAATTCTTAAGGCTGCTGTTGATTTTATGAATAGTTTATTGTTTTCAATTAAGATAACACTTTCCGAATTTTTAATTCCAAAATAATCTTGAATTTCTTTTCCTGTATTTGATTGTAATGATGAAAAGAATAGTTCTGATTTTTTTTCGTGATTTAAAACAAATTGTATTGATGCATTACAGAAGTTGCATTCCCCATCAAATAAAATAATTGATTTATTTAAATATGCTTCGTTCATTATGGTCTAAATGTAATAGAGTAGGGATCGGCAGCAACTTCTGTTTTTTTATTTAAAAGTTCCATTGTCTGTAAATTAAAATAATTTATAAATCCATTTCTTCCACAAACTCCCGAATGGTGAGGTGTTGGACCTGTTACATTTAAATTTCTGCTTGCTACAATTACAAATCCGTTTGTTTCATCAATCGCAATTCCATGTGGCTCGTATCCAACCTTATAATTTGTACTTGCATAAGTTGTCATATTTATTGCAGTAATTGAGCCTTTTATTTTTGGATTTGAGTTTGGTTCATATTCACAGGTTACATATAATTTATTTGTAATCGAACTTTTAGCCATTTCTAAAGGATATTCTCCTGTTGGTATTACTTGTAATAAATTATCGCCAATAGTGCTTAAAACTCTAATTTCATTGCTTTTTTGACAGGTTACAAAATATTTTGTTCCGTCAAATGAAAATGTTATTTCGTGAGGATCTAATGATGTAATAGAACTTGGAATTTGAGTTGGATCTAATCTGATTTGAATTGGTGAAATTGATAAACCTGTATCAATTTTATAAATAAAATTACCAGATTGGCTTGTAACATATAATGTATCGTTGGCATTATTTAGTGCGGTGCCGTGCCCGTTTAAAAAGGCATTAGAATAATAATGAAGTACTTGCATGCTTTGTAAATTTACAACAGCAATATTTCCGTTTGGCCATGCCATACAATAGCCTTTTTTACTATCATTACTAATCGTTATTGTATTCCAATTTTGTTGTGGTCCTAAATTTATTTCACCAACAAAACTATCATCACTGGTTCTAAATTTTTGTAAAACTGAATTTCCAACAAACACAACATACCAGTAGTTTCCATCAGGTGATACTTTTACCATGTGTGGACTTTCCGAAACATTAGGATTGTTGCCGACAGTAATACATCTTATTGGTAATTGAGTTTCAGCATCAAAAACCGTAACCACATCACAACCTTGATTAAGCACATAATATTTTTTTCTGATTGGATTATTACCCCACATTACATTACCGTTTATGTCCGGCGCACCATTATCAATCCAATCTTTAATTGTTTTTACTTCTGCTTTACTTAGTGCATTGCTATTTAATGGCATTGTTGGAAGGTTCGTTAAACCAAATTCAGAATATGTATTTATAAAATAACACAATGATGAAAAATCACTTCGGAAAGGTATAATAGGTGAACCATTATTTGAACCTCTAAATAAACTTGCGTAAGAAGATAAATTTAAATCGGCAGCTGCTTTATAACTTGCTTCATTATGGCAACCAGATGTTGCACATTTGTAAGTCATTATTTTTCCAATTTCGGTTGGGTAATCACCAAAAGTTGGTGGTGCGGAATCTTTTGTACATGCCACCAATAAAACCAGTAAAAAAATGAAACTAGTTTTACTTAAAATATTGATATGTTTATTAAAATGAAATTTCATACTTAAATATACAAAATAATTTATTCATTTTAAACATTTCGTTTTGGTGGCTCCCAAGCGCTTTCATTAGTAGCTGTAATAAATTTGATGTAACCTAAAAGTAGTGCGAAATTCATTAGGATAAAATGACCAATGGTATTAACCAACGGGATTTTTAAATTTATTTTTTCCAAATAAATTGTTAATACTGGTACAATAATTAGTAAGCTATAACATAAGCTAATAAGTATGAAAATTGGAAAATAATAACCTAATAAAAATGATAAGAAAAACGAAACAACTAAAGTAAAAGGTGTAAACCAACGTAAAACTTTATGTGAGAAAAAAGCAAATCCAAAACCTTTATGAATAGGAAATAAAAGGTTTTTGTAAAATTTCAAATTTCTAAAGTTGCCTAACGAAATTCTTATTTTTCTGCTAAATTCAATCATTGGGTCATCATTTACATCCTCATAGCTTATAGCTTCAGGTTCAAACAATACTTTACCGTTTTTTGAAATAACATCAAGCGTAATAAAAAAGTCATCCATCAAAAAACCATCAGGAACTTTTACAAAATGCTGTTTTAATATTCCATAACATCCGCCTTCAACTCCTACACAAAAACCATATTTTAAACTCTCATTATATTTTAATTGATTTTCAAAATTCATATAAAATATTTCTTGTCCTGAAATACCATTATTTTTTGGTGAAAATTTCAAAATATTACCACAAACTAATTGAGACTCTTTTGCTATTAAATTATAAACTAATGCTTTTACAACAATAGGTTCAAAAAAAACATTAGCATCTGTAAAAATTAAATGTTCGGTTTTAGTTAAATCAATAAGTTCATTAATTATTTTCAGTTTACCATTTCTTGATTCCTTTTTAATTAAAATGATATTTTGATTTTGAGAAATAAATTCTTCGATAATTTGATTCGTTTGGTCTGTTGAATTATCAGAACCAATTAAGATATGTAATTTTTCTTTGGGATAATCAGATTTTAATATGGTTTCTAATTTTCTTCGGATTACTTTTTCTTCATTAAATACTGAAAAAACGATTGTAACAGCTGGCCATTCGGTAATAGACTGATAATTGTTTTTTACTTTTGTTATACTAGAAACAGAAAATTTTAAATACCATGGAAATATAACATAACTGAAAAGAGGAACAATT
>CAIYSA010000106.1 GCA_903928655.1 uncultured Bacteroidota bacterium | reverse complement strand
AGCTTTACTATTAAATCCTCCAGCAGTAGTTAAATTATCATTTACTACATGTAAACGAGCTGGGTTTATTGCGCAAGCTGTTTGTCCGATATGAACTTGCGAAGTTGATAATGCGGGCATAGTATAATTAAAATTAAAACCATTCATTGGTATTTGATAATGACCTAATAAAGGATTTGCTGTTCCTACACATAAATTACCTAAACCGGCTGATGATAAACTACTTATTTTGCGGTAATGAACTCTGTTTAAATCTCCAGTATCAGCTACTAAAACAAATTCTGAGGTGTCGACTGTAAGTTTTCTAATTCTTAAATCACCATCAATATCTAACTTTGCTCCAACGTATTTTGTGGAAGTGGGGCCGTGAGGCCCTCCAAATGAATAATCTCCAATGCCAATATTAATATTATTAGTGTTAATTGGGCTGCCAATTGCTGTTGGAACCATTCTCATAGCTTCTAAACCATGTTGATTTGCAGAATTGCCACCAGGAAAAGCTGAATTATTTGAAGTAGTAAAAATAAAACGTAATTCATCATAAGTTGTTTGACCAATAAACCCTGGAGGGTTATCAGCCCAAGAAATTACTGCATCATTTTCATCACCACTGGTTGGAAATTCTTCATCTTGTTTAAGCCCAACATACATATTGTCACTAACTCTAGTAATATATGTTCCATAATCCATCCAATTTCTATGACCTGCCGCATTAAAAAACCATGGATCACCCATGTGTAATATAGATAAAGGTTTGGTGATTGGATTATTTGGGTCTGCAGAAATAGAAACCCCAGTTCTAGCAACAGGATATCCAGAAGATCCATTAAATGTATAGGCAGAAATTCTCATTCGTTCTCCATAATTATTATATGTAGGGCCAGCCATATTATAAGCACCTTTTGCGTTTATAATAACATCACCTGAATCAGAACCTATATTAAAATGATTATAACCACTATTAAAAGTTGGTAAATAATAACTTGGAATTCCTATTGGAAATTGAGTGGCAACGGAATTAGAAGTATAAAGGCTACCTTTTCGACTTAGAGTCGTCTGACTTGCTCCATTGAACATTTCCCATAAATTATCAATTGAATTAAATCCATCAGTACGAAACATAAAACCGTTGGTTGAAGGGTTGTTCGCTAATAAAAAATTACTTATATGTAATTTAGCTCTTACACTCGCGCTTGTTGTAAAACTACCTATGCCAATTTTTTGGATTAATGGATTAGTTCTGCCAAAAGAAAATGGCGGAGGTCCTGTTTGATTAAATTGAGCACTTCCAATTATTGGCATCCATAATGCAGAAGTAATCATTAATTTGGTTATTGTGTTTTTCATATTTCATATTTTTAGATTAATTAAATAATTGTATAAAGCCTTTTTTGGTAAGATTTTCATTTTTATAATTAGTTAAATGTATTAAATAATAATAAACACCGTCACTAGCATTATCTTCTTTTATTTTTCCATCCCAAATAGTGACAGTTTTATTTGCGATAATTTGATTTGACTTACTTAATAATTCATTACCCCAACGATTGTAAATGCTATAATTTACTGAAGAATAGCCCGTAATTGTTATCGTAAACAAATCATTAACCCCATCATTATTTGGAGTAAAAACATTTGGAATGATGATATCTTCTTTTTGATAACAGATAGTGGTATTATCATTATTAAAATAGGATTCAATAAAAGAAGGGAAGGTTCCTTGACAAATTTTATTATTTAAGTCAATAGAATAGGGATTAAAATTAACGCTAATGCCATTATTATTTGGAAAATCAATTTTAGAAATTTTTGATGAATCGGCTTTTGCAACATATATTTTTGAATCATTAGCTAATTGTAATCCATAATATTCTGAATTATCTAAGCCGTTATAAATTATATTATATGAAGTTGCTAAATCAATTGAATTAGTTTTTGTCGCATCAAGTTGAATTATAAGGTTACCGAAGACGATATATATAATTTTTTACTATCGCTAGAAAAACTAGAGCCATATCCTGTTAGAGGTAATTGAATTGAATTATAAATAGTTCCATTTGAAAAATTAAAATCAAGCAAATCCAAATAGCAAATTATTTTTTTACTATTTGGTGAGAATTTCATTTGGCTTTCATAAATTGTGACAGGTGTGCCAATACTAGAAGTTATAGGGGTAGCATTAAGTCCTTCTTTAGTTATTAAATAAGCATAAAATTTATTATTTCCATATTCATGCCCAACTAACCAAACACTATCCATGGAGCAATTAGTAGTTGCCGCCATGGATTCAGCACTAGGCGAAAATAAAAATTGATTTTTTAAAGTAACAACACCCAAACCACTATTTAATGATAAGTCAACGATGCTATAGTTCATACCCTTTATTCCTAAATTCTCTGCGCAATCAACAGTAAAAATATAAAAAACAGTATTCGAAAATGGTTTTGGTATTATTATAACACCTTGTACACTGCTAATGCATCCAAAAAGCCCCAATCCATTTACCATAATATTATGGGTTCTATCCCAAACAGTATCCCCATTTGTATAGAACAATAAATCCCCATTTGTATCACTAATACTAGCAGAACCTTCCCAACTATTTAAGTTGCCTGTTACATCTGCAATAGCAGTTCCACTACTAAAATCTATGCCTGCTCCATTACCAAAATACCAATGGTTGGCTCGTTTAGCTTCGGGGTTTATTTGACAGTACATGTTTATTTGCAGCAAAATAAAAAGATATAAAAAAATGCACTTTTTCATAGAACCAATTTAAGTAATTAGTTTGATCAAACAAATAATATATTAAATTGGTTTGAAAAATATGCAAGCGTGTGAATTAAATATTAATAGGTGTTTTTTTGGTTTAAATAACTTTTCGCCCTTGTTGGTGTTATCACCAACAAGTAAATATCCTTACCTTTGTGAATGCCATAATTAATCTATGTAGAAAAATTCAATACAGTTTAATGGCTAAACATTTTCATTAAAAGAACACTTTATCAATTTATATTATGCGTTCGAGTATTTTCCTTCAAAATCAGATTGCACTCATGAAAATATAATTAGTTCAAATTTATACATAAATGAAGCAACTTTAAACTTGTTGGTGATAACACCAACAAGGGCGGAAATATGTTCAGAAATTTTTTACATGAAATAATTCAACATAAAGAGGTTTAAGATGTTATTAATTTAAAGAGTTAATTATTGATTTTGAATAGCGGGCTATTGTAATAATAAATTGGACTCAGAAATAATATTATTTGAAGTTCATCGTCTTAAAAAAGTATTTAGGCTAAAAAGCGAAGACAGATACGATTTAGTTTTGCTATTTATAAAATAAATGTTATATCTTTATAAGAGAATTGTGAAAATCGATTTACTCAGTTAAACCCATCTTTTAATCACCAAAACCATGCTTACGGAAGTTGAAGTACATAATTTACATGAACCATTAAAGTCTTTTTTTGGCTTTAATGGCTTTAAAGGCACACAAGAAGCTATCATTAATAATATATTAAATAAACAAGACACTTTTGTAATAATGCCTACTGGTGGCGGAAAATCGCTTTGTTATCAGCTCCCTGCAATAATGAGTGAAGGAACTGCCATTATTGTTTCCCCATTGATTGCTTTAATGAAAAATCAAGTTGATGCTCTGCGAGGTTTTAGTAAGGAAAATAGTATAGCTCATTTTTTAAATTCTTCTTTAAATAAAGCTGAAATAGCAGTTGTGAAAAGCGATGTGCTATCAGGTAAAACTAAATTATTGTATGTTGCTCCCGAAACATTAAATAAAGAAGATAATGTTGCTTTTTTCTCAGAATTTAAAATTTCTTTTTTTGCAATAGATGAAGCGCATTGTATTTCGGAATGGGGTCATGATTTTAGGCCAGAATACCGCCGATTACGTCCAATAATAGAAAAGTTAGGATCTGTTCCGGTTATGGCATTAACAGCTACCGCAACGCCTAAAGTACAGCAGGATATTCAAAAAAATCTTGGAATGCAGGAATCGAAATTATTTAAGTCTTCATTTAATCGTGATAACTTATATTATGAAGTGAGAGCAAAAAAAGATGTTATTAAGGAAATTGTAAAATATGCAAAACAAAATAGCGGAAAATCGGGCATCATTTATTGCCTAAGTCGCAAAAAAGTTGAAGAGGTTGCTCAAGCACTTATTGTAAATGGCGTAAAAGCAGCGCCATATCATGCTGGACTGGATGCAAAAGAGAGAGCAAAAACACAAGATGGTTTCTTAATGGAAGATATTGATGTGATTGTTGCTACTATTGCTTTTGGGATGGGAATTGATAAGCCAGATGTTCGTTTTGTAATTCATCATGACATTCCTAAATCACTAGAAGGGTATTATCAAGAAACAGGAAGAGCAGGAAGAGATGGTGGCGAAGGAAACTGTGTAACGTTTTATAGTTACGATGATATTATGAAGTTGGAAAAATTTATGAAAGATAAGCCTGTAAATGAGCAAGAAATTGGAAAGCAAATGCTTTCTGAAACTGCGTCTTTTGCTGAAACATCTTCATGCCGTCGTAAATTTATTTTACATTATTTTGGGGAAGAATTTAATGAGACAAGATGTAATGAAATGTGTGATAATTGTCGCCACCCTAAACAGAAATTTGAAGCACAAGATGACTTATTATTGGCTTTAAATGCAGTAAAAGAAAGTAAAGAAAAACATAAGGTTAAAGATATTATTAACCTATTAATGGGCAATTTAACAGCTACTGGTAAATCATACAAACATAACGAATTAAAAACTTGGGGTGAAGGTGTTGATCACGATAAGGATGATAAATTTTGGAATGCTGTATTGCGCCAATCGTTAGTTTATGGATATTTTTCGAAGGATATTGAAAACTATGGAATCGTAAAAATAACAGAGAAAGGAAAAGAATTCTTAAAAAATCCTGAAAGCATTAAATTTACGCATGATAATGATTTCAGTAATGCGGAAAGTGATAATGATGATGATATTGCAACAGGCAAAGGTGGTGGAGCTGATGAAGCATTATATGCAATGCTTAAAGATTTAACTAAAAAAATTGCTAAGCAAAATAATTTGCCACCATATGTTATTTTTCAAGAAGTTTCTTTAGAAGAAATGGCAATTCAATATCCATTGAATATTGAGGAAATGACTAAGATTACTGGAGTTGGCGCAGGAAAAGCATCTAAATATGGGAAGGCATATTTAGAAGTCATAAAAAAACATGTAGAGGAAAACGATATTGAAAGACCCGTTGATTTTGTAATTAAATCGGTTGTAAATAAATCGGGATTAAAAGTATTTATTATTCAAAATATAGATCGTAAAATTAGCTTAGAAGATATGGCTAAAAATAAAAATCTAAAAATGAATGATTTACTAACCGAAATTGAAACCATCGTTACTTCTGGAACTAAAGTAAACATCAACTATTATATCGATCAAGTTATTGATGAAGATAAAAGAGATGATATTTATGAATGTTTGCGAGAAACCGAAACGGATGATATCAATTCTATTTTAAAAGAACTTGGTGAAGACGAATATAGCGAAGAAGAAGTTCGATTAATGCGAATTAAATTTATTAGCGAATTCGGTAATTAGTCTCAAGTTTTTTTCCTAATAGTCATTAGCAATTTATTTACAAATGAAAATTTATAACACCTGAATGGGTTTATACTTAATTCTGTAAATCATTATTGTAAACTGAAATCTTCATAAATTGTAATTAGTACTAAAAAGTTAATAAAACCTTTTACTAGTAAGTAAGTTGTTTTGTTTTTTATTTATATTAGAAGATTATATTATGATAGCTATTTCAAAAAAAACCGGTTCAATTGCTAAAGAAAGTTTAGTAATTATTTGTAAAACATTTAAAACAAATACGTCTTATGCTTTATCAAAAGAGCAAACGGATTATATTTTAAATGATATAAAAAAAAATGATAAAAAAGCAGTTACAATAAATGCACTTAATCGCACTGTTTCAGTTGTTTTAGTAGATGATACTAAAAGTCATTATAATAACTTAGAAGCCATTCGTAAGCATGGCGCCACTCTGTCTGAAGCAGTAAATGCCGATAAAAGAGCAACGATTTATATTGTAAACGAATTAGCTGATGTTGATTATTCGTTAGCATTAGCTGAAGGATTGGCTTTAGGTAATTACCAATTTATTAAACATAAACCAACTGATTCTAAAAAATTAAATTCACTTTCAACAATTAATATTGTTGATGTAAAAGTTACGAATCAACATATTTCAAATCTCTCAATTGCAATTGATGCAACACTTAAAGCTAGAGATTTAGTAAATGAACCAGTAAATTATTTAAATGCGACCCAACTTTCGCAAGCGTTTAAAAATATGGGTAAAGCCGCTGGTTTTAAAGTTGAGGTTTATAATAAAGCAAAAATTAAACAACTAAAAATGGGTGGTTTGCTTGCTGTAAATCAAGGTAGTGTTGATGAGCCTACATTTACGGTTATGGAATACAAACCGAAAAATGCTAAAAATAAAAAACCGTATGTCTTAGTTGGTAAAGGTGTTGTTTATGACACAGGTGGTTTGAGTTTAAAACCAACGGCAAATAGTATGGATTTAATGAAGTGTGATATGGCTGGTTCGGCTGCGGTTGCATGCACGTTATATGCAATTGCAAAAGCAAAATTAAATGTTCACGTTATTGCACTTGTTCCTGCAACTGATAACCGCCCTGGCTTTAACGCGTTTGCGCCAGGCGATATTATAACTATGATGGATGGAAGTACAGTTGAAATGTTGAATTCAGACGCTGAAGGCAGAATGATATTAGGAGATGCTTTGCATTTTGCTAAACGTTTTAATCCTGAAATGGCAATTGAACTCTCAACTTTAACTGGCGCTGCTGCTGCTGCAATTGGCCAATACGGCATTGTAAGTATGGGAACTGCAACTGATGAACAAAAAACTAAACTAACGGTTAGCGGACTTCGCATGCATGAGCGTTTAGTTGAATTCCCATTTTGGGATGAATATGCCGAACTATTAAAATCAGATATCGCTGACCAAAAAAATCTTGGCGGGCCTTATGGTGGCGCAATCACGGCGGGTAAGTTTTTAGAGAAATTTACGAATTATCCTTACATGCATTTTGATATTGCTGGCCCAGCTTTTACAACAGCAAAAGATAGTTATAGAGGAAAAGGTGGAACTGGTTATGGAGTTCGTTTATTATTTGATTTTTTCTCAAATTTGTAAATTAAAAAATAAGCATTCATACATTTACAAATAATGTTTAGGTTAGCATCAATAATTGGTTGGAAAAAATAATTAAGAAATTATGATTGAAAATAAAGTAGTTGTCGGTATTTCGCAAGGTGATATTAATGGAATTGGTTTAGAAATTATTTTAAAAACATTACTTGAGCCTGAATTATCAGAAATTTGTATTCCGGTTTTATTCAGCTCACAAAAAACGGTTTCCTATTTTAGAAAGGCTTTAAACCTTGATGAATTTAATTTTAATCCATTACGTGATTTCAATCAAATACATACAAAAAAACCAAACGTTTTTATTTGTTATGAAGAAGAAGTTGTTATTGAATTAGGTAAGCCTTCTTTAGAAAGTGGTAAGTATGCAAAAATATCATTAGAGCAAGCAACCCAAGCTCTGTTTGATAAAAAAATTGATGTATTGGTAACTGCTCCAATAAATAAACACACCATGCAAGAGGCTGGATTTAATTATCCTGGTCATACTGAATATTTAGGCGAAAAATTAGGTGGAAAACCTTTAATGCTATTATGCGCTAATGATTTAAAAGTAGCTGTAGTAACAGGTCATTTAGCTTTAAAAGATGTTCCACAATATATTACAACCGAAAATGTATTTTCGAAAATTGAGCAATTACATAATTCGTTAATTAAAGATTTCGGAATTCGTAAACCAAAAATAGCGGTTTTAGGTTTAAATCCTCACGCAGGTGAAAATGGGAAAATGGGTAATGAAGAAGAATTAGCTATAATCCCTGCAATTAAAAAAGCCAAAGAAAAAATGTTTGTTCAAGGGCCATATTCAGCAGATGGTTTTTTTGGGAATAATACTCAATCTCAGTTTGATGCTGTTTTAGCAATGTATCATGATCAAGGTTTAATTCCTTTCAAAACTCTTGCTTTTGATAATGGCGTAAATTTTACGGCTGGTTTAAATTTTGTTCGCACTTCGCCCGACCATGGAACTGCTTATGAAATAGCAGGTAAACAAATCGCAGATCCTTCATCATTTAAAGAAGCTATTTTTTTGGCAATTGATGTTTATAAAAATAGACAATTATATGCCGAAATCTCAGCTAATCCTCTAGCAATTACTCCTATGAAAAAGGAAAGAGATTAATTTCTATTGAATTAAAGTTTAAGTCATAATTAGTTTATCGAAATGAGTATTTAGATTGATGTTTCTGTGCTCGAAAAAAATCATTTTTATTGTTGTAAAATAATGCTGAATTACAATATAAACGTACTTTAACACAATTTAAGACTTAAAATACTTAATACTTGTTGTATTAAGACTAAAATCGTAAATTCGACGTTGATTAAAAAATGAGTAAAAAAGAGCAAATAAATACCAATAATGTGCCTAAACACATTGCTATTATTATGGATGGTAATGGTCGTTGGGCAAAACAACAGGGCGAAGATCGTATTTATGGACATTATGAAGGCGTAAATTCAGTAAGGAGTGTTGTTAAAGGTGCTGGCGAAATTGGTGTAAAATATATTACGTTGTACGCTTTCAGTACTGAAAATTGGAACAGGCCAAAAGAAGAAGTTGATGCTTTGATGGAATTGCTAGTTTCAACTATAAGTATGGAAACTCCCGAATTGCATAAAAAAAACGTGCGCTTGCAAGCTATTGGAAACATTGATAGTTTACCGCCATCTTGTATTGATGAATTAAACGAGTCAATAAATATGACCGCAAATAATACTGGGTTAACCTTAGTTTTAGCCTTAAGTTATTCTTCAAAATGGGAAATTATTAATGCTATAAAGCATATTGCTTCTGATGCTAAAAATAATGAGTTAAATATTGAAGATATTACAGAACAACATATTCAAAAATACCTTTGCACTAAAGATATTCCTGATCCTGAATTAATGATTAGAACAAGTGGTGAAAATCGTATTAGTAATTTTTTATTATGGCAATTGGCTTACGCAGAGTTTTATTTTACAGAAACTTTATGGCCCGATTTCAGAGAAGAAGATTTATTTACGGCTGTTTTGAATTATCAAAATAGAGAAAGAAGATTCGGTAAAACAAGTGAGCAATTAACATAAATCATAGATGACTTTTAACAAACTAATACTTCTTTTTTCATTAATTGCAACTTCATACTCTGGCTTTTCACAGATAACGGGCAATTCTTCTTTTGCAATGGATTCTATCGATTGGTCAAAACCAAAAGAATATGTAATTGCTGGAATTCAAGTAGAGTGTTCGCAGTTTACAGATAAAAATGTGGTGAGATTATTATCAGGTTTATCTGCAGATGATAAAATCCAAATTCCTGGTGATAAAATTGGAGAGGCTATTAAAAACCTTTGGAAACAAGGATTATTTGAAGATGTGCAGATTTATTTAGAAAAAACACTTGGTGATAAAGCTTTTCTTAAAATAGTTGTTGTAGATAAACCAAAACTCACCAAATTTTCTTTTAACAGTGTTGTTAGAAAAAATGATGCGGATGAAATACGTGGAAAAATTCGTTTTGTAACAGGAAAGGTAGTAACAGATTATACTTTAGGCTACATCAAAAACATTGTAAAAGATCATTATGTAAATAAAGGATTTTATAATGCTATGTACAAACTGCATGAAACTTGCATATCAACAAACTAAGAAAACTTGTGCTCGCTGTCAAGGTGCAGTATTTATGAATATTTCCGT
>CAIYSA010000105.1 GCA_903928655.1 uncultured Bacteroidota bacterium | reverse complement strand
TTATTTTACTATTAAGTCTATTTATAGGCTTAAGTTCAATTGCACAAGATGCTACTAAACGTTTTGCCTTGTTGTCTGAGTCTAAAGTAAAAGATATGGACATTTTTAGAAAAAACTACCCAGTATCTGATGCATTTGCTAGAAAAAGTTATGAAGGCATTATGGGAAATAGAGCTGTTCATACATCTGAAACAGGAAGTCTTTATAATTTTTCCTTTGTTGATGGGGATGAAAATTTAGGAAAATTTATTACAAAAAGAGGTACGTATAATAATAAATTTAAAGAGGCGTATCCAAAAATTGCAGAAGAAAATTGGGCAAATATAGACGGGTCTGTTAGAAGATCGACTTGGATTAGGATAAATGCATTAGAGTTTTTACCAGCTGATTTTAAAATGGAAGATTATAATTTTAGAAAAGTTTTTATAGAAACAGTACCTGCAAACCAACAAGAAGCTTATGAAAAACAACAGCTACAATTGCATGAAATGGAATTAAAAATAGGTATTAAATTTTTAAGTGTTACTTGGAAAGCTATTGATGGTTATTCGACTAATACGTACATGACATTAGTACCAGATAATAGTATTTTAGATTTTTACACGCACTTTACAGAAAGACAAAAAATTAGAAAAAATAGTAAAGAATATAATGACTTTAATAATACAACCGTGATTACTAATATTAATAGAATTGACCATTTATGGAGAATTCATTAATTCCACCTTCAAAAAATTAGTTTAAGTTGAATTGTTGAAAATACAGAAAAGGCCTCTAGCAATAGGGGCCTTTTTATTTAGAAATAATCATTTTTTAAGCTCTATAACTTTATAGTGCTCATACCTCCATCAATAGATAAAATTTGACCAGTCACCCAGCTAGACTTATCTGTTAACAAAAACTCAACCGCATTGGCAATGTCCATAGGCGTTCCCACCCTTTTAAGGGGATGTCTTTGTGCATTGGAATCCATTTTTTGATCAGAGTTCAATAAACTTGCTGCTAGTGGTGTATTGGTTAATGAAGGCGCTATACAGTTCACTCTAATAGTAGGTGCTAGTTCAGCAGCTAAGGCCTTTGTTAAACCCTCAATAGCCCCTTTAGAACTTGCCACTAATGAATGAAAGTTTAAACCTAATTGAACAGCCACTGTTGAAAATAAAACAATAGAACCATTTTTACTTTCTTTTAATTTAAGCAGTGCTGCTTGTATTATTTTAACAGCCCCTACTACTTGTAAAGTATAGTCTTTTATAAAATCGTCGGCAGGTATTCTATTAAATGGTCTTAAACTAATAGCACCAGGACAATATACAATGCCTTCAATAGAGGCAGGCAAGAAATCTAAATTTATATTTTCATCCAATACATTAATGTTATGGTAATGAATATTACCTGCATTTTCAATTGCATGTGTATTATAAGTAGCATGCACCGTATGCCCTGCTGCCGCTAATTGATTCGTTACTTGTAAACCAATACCAGATGAACCTCCCACTACTAAAAATGTTGCCATAGAAAACTAAATTATTTATTATCTATTTT
>CAIYSA010000104.1 GCA_903928655.1 uncultured Bacteroidota bacterium | reverse complement strand
CTATGGCATTTGTAGAAAAATGATCTAATGCCACTTTACGAACCGATAATACTTGTTTCAATGCATCTGCTGCATCAGAACCATTATCCCATAAATGAGCATACGGGTGTAAGCCGCTTGCAGCGCGCGCATCAGCATCAGCTATAAATAGCAAACCCATTTTAGTATTTTCTTCTAATAAATTATTTAATGCCATTGTTTCATTGGTGCCAGGAGGAAAGTCGGTATACCCATATTGAATCGCACGCTTATCCCATTCACCAATTTCGTTAGTATACACATCGGAGAAATCAATTTGACCCTTACTATTCAATACCACATTGGGATGCGGATAATCCATCACAGAAGAACGATTATTTACACTTGATGCATAATTATGTTGTAGACCTAAAGTATGGCCCACTTCGTGTGCAGCCAATTGGCGTAAACGCAGCAATGCCGCTTGTTTCATCGTTTCGGGAACCGGTTTGCCTGTTTCGAAAGGAGATAACAGTCCTGTGAATATCAAATAGTCTTGCCTGATTCGAAGGGATCCTAGTGTTACCTGACCTTTAATAATTTCACCAGTTCTTGGATCAGTAATGGAAGCACCATAACTCCATCCGCGTGTGGACCTGTGCACCCAATTAATCAGATTATATCTTATATCCATTGGGTCTGCAGAGTCTGGCAAAACTTTAACGATAAATGCATTTTTGAAACCTGCTGATTCATAAGCTTGATTCCACCATTTAGCACCTTCTAACAATGCAGATCTAATAGGTTCAGGTGTTCCATTATCAACATAGTATACAATGGGCTTAATGGGTTCGCTAATTGCAGCATTAGGATCTTTTTTCTCTAAGCGATGGCGAGAGATATACATTTGTTCGATTGGCTCTGTAAATGGAGAACTATAATCAAAATAAGAAATACCAAAATAGCCACTTCTGATATCGTATTTTCTAGGATGATAATGATTATCGGGTAATTGCACAAAGGAATGATGCATGCGCAAACTTATTGACTCAGCAGATGGGGTAACTGTATTTACAAACTTACCTGCATCACTGCCACCTGTAAAACTTATAGTTGCCTCGAATTCGCTATTTAAGGGAAAGTTTTTGGTTCCGGAAAGATAAATGGCAGATCTCGCTTCATTCCAGACATAAGTGCCTTGTTTCATTAAACGAATTCTATCTGCAACTCCTTGAGCATCCCTTATAAAAAAATTAGTAGCGTCTACTAAAACTTTACCGCCATCTTCTTCTTCTACAACAAAATTTCCGATAATTGACTGTGCAAAAGATTGTCGAACGGCCCGTTGCTCATTGGCATTTTCGGTAACTGCACGGTATTCGTAATTGGGTTGCACCATGAAAACCTTCTTACCAACTCTATTAAAATAGACAATTCTTGAATTGCCAATTAGGCCTCTATCTAATCCAATATCGTTCGAGCCAAGTCCTGCAGGTAATGAATTGACATACAAAAATTCTGAATCGAATTTATCGATTTGCAACCAAATTTTTCCGGAAGAAGCATCCCACCAAAAATTAAAATATCCTTCAAATTTTTGCATGTTTTTTGTTTTGTCTACAATCTTTGAATTGGATTGTGCGAAAGAAAAAATGCCAATGATACAAGCAAGCAAGAAAGTAATTAAACGCATAAAAAATATTTTAAATAATGTGCTAAAAGATACTATAAATAAAAACTCCTGCAATATTCTTTGTAGAACAAGGCAGGAGTAAGATATGTTTAATGAAGAACTTGCTTATTCTGCAGCAGGAGTAGCAGGCGTTTCTGTAAACGGAATTTCTACAGAAGCAACAGGCGCAACTACAGGCGCAGCAACGGGTGCAGCAACTTTCTTAGAGGCTTTTTTCTTTTTAGGAGCTACTTTTTTAGCAACAGGTTTAGCAACAACTTTTTTAGCAGGAGCTACTTTTTTTGCTGCTGGTTTTTTTGCAACAACTTTTTTTGCAACTACTTTTTTTGCTGCTTTTTTAGGAGCTGCTTTTTTAACTGCTTTTTTAGCAGGTGCTGCTTTTTTTGCTGCTTTTTTAGGAGCCGCTTTTTTAGCAGGTGCTGCTTTTTTAGCAGGTGCTGCTTTTTTTACTGCTTTTTTAGGAGCTGCTTTTTTTGCTGTTGCCATGGTTTTTTGTTTTTAAGTTTTTGTTAATACGAAGTAAATAAATTTATTAACGCTAACTAATTTTCAGGCAGTTAATTTATTAACATAAAATTGTTGAAATTGTTGATAGCTCAATTTAATTTCACTGTTGAAAAAATAAAATTGATGTTTTTATTTTTTTTTATCAAATCGAAATGCTTGTAAATTCCTTTAAATAAAGGCTTTTAAGAGACGTTGATTAAAATAGAATAAATTTTAAAGTTATTTTTGGTGAAAATTTTAATGAGAAAACTGGTGAAATTTATTTTTATTTATTTTTATTTATTTTTTTATTTAGGATAAATAAAATCTATTTTACTATCCAATCATGTTCAATTTCCCAACCTGGTAAAATTTTTATTGGTAAATTATTAAAATAAATTAATTCCGATTGTTTTTTTATTAAAAAATCACCCGTGTCAAAAGCACTGTTTTTATTGGCATCTTCAATGATTTTTATAAAATACTTCCCTGGTAAAACAGTATTAAATTCAATTAATTTTGTTGAACTTGATGCTAATGAGATTTCGATTTGATTTTTTTTCACAATTTCTTCTCTTTCATTTACCAAGAAAACTAAATAGTTCTCTTTTTTTGGAAAAGTAAGTTTTAAATTTAATTTTCCGTAATCTTCATTTAATGTAGTTGTGAATTTGAAGTTTGTTGAATCGTTTATTCTTCCATTATTATCTTTAAATACCGCCTTATTAAAGGTTAATGAATAGTGAGAACCTTCTTTTAAGTTTGTTTTAATGTAATACATATTCTTTTTTTCTTTGTTCTCAATAATTTCAATTTCTTTTTTTGTAATAATTGAATCTTGAGTTTCATAAAGGGATATTTCTTTAATATTTAATTTAGGCAAATCATAAATTGTATTTAATTCAAAACTTAAAGTTTCAAAATATGGAAAGGAGCCATTGATATTTGGGTTGATATAATATTTTAATCCTTTTGTTTTTTTTATTTTCTCATAATCCTTTTCACTTGGTATTTTAATCAATACAGTGTCTATTGCTTGTGTTTTATGGAATATTAGAGCGTTTAAAGTGTCAAATGTATTAGTGTAATATAACGTTAAGCTGTCTTTTAATGGATTAGTTGAGTAGCTAATTATTCCTTTTCCACTAATTTTAGTAATTTGATCAACCCCAATATTGTAAATAAGGATAGCTTTTCCGTATTCGGGAGTTATGGTTTTTTTAAGGAATTGTTTATTTGGTTTTTCTTTAAATAACTTTAACTGTATTGGAAATGTATCTGTTGGGTTAATGGTATTAATATTAAAACCAATTTCCTCAATTGAGCCATCATACATTAAGTTTTTATTATCATCTTTTATTGCCATTATTTTAAATGGACTATTTGGTAGATATCTGAATGAAAATTTCCCTTCAGTATTTGTTTTAGTAATATAGAGTGGCTTTTCTTTAAATACGATACTATCTTCAGAATTCGGTAAGTATAATCCAACTATAATGTTCGATAATGTTTTATTGTTATTACCCGAAACTACAAATCCGTTTATTGCCAAACTATCAATTATACTTCCAGTGCTAAATACGTATTCAAAATTTTGTATCGCATTAGATTCCCGAATATCAATAATTGAATTTCCAAATGATAGTTTATAAGTCGTGTTTTGGAGTAGCTTTTCCTCAAAAACAATTTTTATTTTTTTACCTACGGCTTCAATTAATGGAATTTGATTTGTTTGTGGCGTAATTATAAATTGGTTAGCAACGTCTTTTAAAGTAATAAATTCATTAAATTCAATTTCAATGATTTTTTGGTTAAAATTGACTGAAGCATTTTTTGGAATATAGTTTATTGCTTTGGGCGGTGTTGTATCTACTTTACCTCCTGTTAAAGGAGTTATTTGTGCACAATTAATGCAAAGTAAAATGAGGCTTATATATATGACTATATTTTTCAATTTGAGATTAACAAAGAAACGCATTTTTTTACAGACTCTTTTATTGTATAAATAAATTAAATTCAATTACTTTATAATGTAATTTAAATACTGCTATTATGGATAGGAAGTTTGATTTTTTGATTTTAGGAAGTGGAATAGCTGGTTTAAGCTATGCATTAAAAGTTGCCGAAATTGGAACTGTTTGTATTATTACAAAAAGTAATGAGGATGAGTCAAATACAAAATATGCCCAAGGTGGTATAGCAGCTGTTTGGCATGATACAGATTCGATAGATAAACATATTCAGGATACACTAATTGCTGGTTCAAGTTTATGTAATGAAGAAATTGTTAGAATAGTTGTTGAGGAAGGAACTGAACGTGTTAGAGAGTTGATTGAAATGGGAGCTAATTTTGACAAAAAAAATAATGGTCAATACGATTTAGCAAAAGAAGGTGGTCATTCCGAAAACAGAATATTACATTATAAAGACATAACTGGGTTCGAAATCGAAAGAGCTCTAATCGCACAAATTAGAAAACATAAAAATATAACGGTTTTAGATCATCATTTTGGAATTGATATTATTACCCAACATCATTTAGGGGAAGTAGTTACATCGCATACTCAAAACATAAATTGCTTTGGCGCTTATGTTTTAAATACTAAAACAAACAAAGTAGAAACTATTTTATCTAAAATCACTTTAATGGCAACAGGTGGTATTGGCCATGTTTACGCCACAACAACCAATCCTACAATTGCTACCGGAGATGGTATTGCCATGGTTTACAGAGCAAAGGGCCGCGTTCAGGATATGGAGTTTGTTCAATTTCATCCAACTTCATTATATAATCCTGGCGAGCATCCTAGCTTTTTAATTACCGAAGCAATAAGAGGTTTCGGCGCAATATTAAAGACTGTTGATGAAAAAGAATTTATGCATAAGTATGATGAGCGATTATCTTTAGCACCGCGGGATATTGTTGCGCGTGCAATTGATAATGAAATGAAAACGCGAGGCGATGATTTTGTATTGTTGGATTGCAGACATATTGATAGAAAAGCTTTTATTGAGCATTTTCCGAATATATATAATAAGTGTATGAGTATTGGTATTGATCCTTTTGTAAAACTAATTCCAGTTGTGCCAGCAATGCATTATTTATGCGGTGGAATTTTGGTTAATGATAATGGCCAATCGAGTATCACAAATTTATATGCAGTAGGTGAGTGTGCTTGCACTGGTTTACACGGAGCAAATAGATTAGCAAGTAATTCGCTTTTAGAAGCTGTAGTTTTTGCACATCGTGCATCATTGCATTCAATCGAAAAATTAAGCAGTATTAGTATCAATAATAATATTCCAAAATGGAATGCAGAAGGAACTGAACATGCAGAAGAAATGATATTAATTACTCAATCTCAGCGAGAGGTTCAGCAAATAATGAGTAATTATGTTGGCATTGTTCGTTCGGAGTTAAGGTTAAAACGTGCTTTTGATCGATTGGAAATCTTGTTTAATGAAAACGAGGCTTTGTACGAAAAAACAACGGTTACTCAAAAATTATGTGAACTACGAAATTTAATTTGCATAGGCTACCTTATCATAAAGCATGCAATTCGTCGCAAAGAATCTGTTGGATTACACTATATGGTTAATTATAAAAAATAATTTACTTTTTTTCCTAGATTGCGAAAAAATTATTACATTTACGCCCTCAAATGGTAGGTATAGCTCAGCTGGTTAGAGTATCGGTTTGTGGTACCGAGGGTCGCCGGTTCGAACCCGGTTACTTACCCTAAAAAGACTGTCAGTTATTGGCAGTCTTTTTTTAATTTTAATGGTTTAATTAATAAAAATAATTTATGAGCTATATTATTTCAGGAATTCAGCAACTAGGAGTTGGAAACACTAATGTTCAAGAAACATTTACTTGGTATCGAAAAGTTTTTGGTACAGATATTAAAATTTTTGAAGAAGCTGCGATGGCAGAATTAATGTTACCGTATACTGATAATAAACCTCATGCTCGTCACGCAATTTTAGCAATAAGTATGAATGGTGGCGGAGGCTTTGAAATTTGGCAATATACAAGTAGAAAAGCACAAAATGCCCAATTCACAATTCAACTTGGTGATATTGGAATTTTTGCTGGAAAAATAAAATCTTTTGATATTGAAAAATCTTTTGCTCATTTAAAACAATTTGGAGCTAAGATGTTAACAGACATAACAACTTCACCTGATAACAGAAAACATTTTTATATTCAGGATTTATGGGGGAATACTTATGAAATCATTGAAGAAAAAAAATCATGGTACATGCAAAAAAACTTCTCTACTGGGGGAGTTTTAGGTGCTGTTATTGGAGTGAGAAATATTGAAAAATCAATTGGGTTATACAAAACAGTTCTTGGTTTTGATACAGTTATTAGTGATACAACTTCTGTTTATACTGATTGGATTGGTGTTGAAGGCGCTTCAAAAAAAATGCGTCGTGTTATTTTACGCAATAGTAAGCCTCGCGAAGGGAGCTTTGGAACACTTTTAGGTGATAATGAAATTGAATTAGTTGAGGCGTTTGATTATTCTCCAAAAAAAATATTTGAAAACAGATTATGGGGCGATTGTGGTTTCATTCACTTATGTTTTGATATTAAAAATATGTCAGCATTAAAAGTTGCTTGCGAAAAAGCCGGGCAACCATTTACAATTGATGGCGGAGCAGGCTTTGAAATGGGTGAGGCTGCTGGCCATTTCACTTATATTGAAGATGCTGATGGAACTTTAATTGAATTTGTTGAAACCAAAAAGTTGCCTGTAGTTAAAAAAATTGGGTGGTATTTAGATTTGCGTAAACGTGATCCTAAAAAAGCATTACCAAATTTTATTTTAAAAGCGTTAAGGTTTAGCAGAGTAAAAGATTAATATTAATCCCAAAGCGTCCAGCGAGTAGGACTGTAATCTATTGTTTTTACTTTAAAATTAACAATATCGTATTCAGATTTTTTATTTTTAGTAATAAAGAAATTAAAGTTCATTTTCTCATTTTGCCAACTCAAATAATCGGACCCTGCAAAAAATTCTAAATAAACGGTGTGTATTTTTTTAGTTGAATCAAAATAGTCCGCAAGAGATTCCGCTTTGTAAAAAACGGCATCTTTTCCTTTTTCAGAAATTGATAAACATAGTTTGTCAGAAAGTATTTGGTTAATAGAATCAGCTTTATAACTTAATTCAACCACCAAACATTGATATTGTTTTAGTTTCGATTTATTTAGATTAAGTTCAACATTAAAAGGAAAGTCAGTATCATTTTTGGTGATTTTAAACCATACACTATCATTATAAAAGGTTATTTGTTTTTTAGAATCAGTGTAAATGTTTAAGTCGCTGTTTAAAATAGAATTGTTTTTTAAAATTGACATATCATCATTTTTCTGTTTAATTTTTGAAAGAACAATAATATTACTAAAGTAATCCTCATGATGTAAGTATAGGTAAGGATAATATTCTTTTATAAGTTGAGTTGTTGAAGCATTAATACCGCCAAGGATAACATAGTTGTTTGGTAATGATTTTAAATAGTTTCTAAGTTTAAGTATAGATTTAAATGCAGTATCGGATACAGTTATATAATTAAATTTACTTTTATATTTTGATTCATAAATTGATACAAAAAAATCTTCTGATGCAAATATTCCAGTAACCGAATTTTTCCCATATTTTTTTTCAACTTCCAAATACGCTTTTGCTTGTTGTTCAAACTCATGAACGTGCACCTTTGAAAATAAATGTTTTTTATAAAAATTTTGGAAACCAAATAAACCAATAAACATTAAACACAAAATGGTAATTTGTTTTTTTGTAAATGAAGCAACAAATGAACTTGCAAATAAAATGAGACATATGCCGCAAAATAGTAAGCCTGAATTTTGCAATATTGGATTTTTGAAAACAGAATACAAATGAATAATCAAATAATTGATGATGAATAACCAAAATAAAAAAGTCTGTTTTTTTGTTAATGGGTTTAATTTAAATATTGAATTTAGGATGAAAATAAAAAACAGAATCATAATAATTATCCCACTTATTCCACACCCAAATAACGTTTTAGCCAAAAAGTAAATCTCGTTTATTCTTGGTGGAGGAAGCCACCCGCCAACCTGAGCTCCAATTCCTCCTATTGATAATTGGTATAAAGTAATTTGTAAATGTGGGAGATATAAAATAATCGCTAAAAGACAAAATAATAAATATTTTTTTAGTTGTGATTTATTTATATAAAAAAAAGAAAGCACAACCGCAGAAAAAGCAAATAAAGAACTCATGTGGTGATTATAGGCACATAGTAAAGAAAATAATACAAAGAAAAAGTAATCTTTTATTTTTATATTTTCATCAAATAAGATTAAAAAAAGGCTAATTAAAAAAAGAATACTGAACAATACACCCGAGATGTACATGCGTGAGTAAGAACTATAAACTAAAAAAATAAACGAACACGACACTATCGTAGCCGCAATTAAACCAACATTTTTATTGAAAAATTCTTTTCCAAATGAGTATATATAATATATGCTCAAAACGCCACATATTAAAAAAGGTAATTTGATTGCTATTTCATTGTAACCAAATAATTTTACCCAATACCATAAAAAAAGTTGAATTAACGCGGGATGCGCATCAATTTTAATTGCTTTATTTAGTTCTTCTCTCTCGTCCTGAAATAGGTTGTCACACAAACAACTTAAAAGATGAAAAATCAAACAGAACAAAGGAAGAAGCGTAGTCAAAAAGATTACAGTTTCGCCTTTAAATTACAAGTAATAACAGAAGTAGAAAAAGGCGAGTT
>CAIYSA010000103.1 GCA_903928655.1 uncultured Bacteroidota bacterium | reverse complement strand
TTTTAAATCTTCTAAAGTAAAATTATTACTAGATCTGGCCCTCATATTTAATTGCTCTACGCCAAAGTAAACTGAGTTGCAGCCAGCGTGTATTGCAGCCATTAAAGACTCATAAGAGCCCGCGGGCGACATTAATTCTATAGAACGTTTCATTTTAATTTCTCTAACTCTTGATTTTGAATCCGAATAGATTCATCGTGGATAGCACTAAAAATTTTATCTATAAAAACAGAATCAACTTTTAGTTTATCATTTTCATTTTTTCTATTATTTAATTGCTGTTCCCAAATTTCTGTTTGAACCACAGGCATATTGTTACTTTTTTTCTGTAAGGCCATTTCTTTAGAAAGTTGAGTTCTTGTAGCTAAAAGAATTAAAATACTTTTATCAATATCATCGAATTGCCTTCTAATATCAAATATGGAACAATTTACCATTTACAATATCCCTAAACGTTAGTACCCCAATTTTCTAATTCATCTTTACTCCATAATTCTGAAAAAAAGATACGACGTTGGTATTTTGGGTGCATGTATTTTCTCCAATCACTTCCACCTGTCGCATCTGCTTCACCTAAATATTTACCAGCAGCATGGTAATGAGCCATAACCCATTTTACATTCACCGTATAATCATAATGACGCATTGCATTTATTAATTCAGCATCATTCTTTACATCTTCAGGTAACTGTTTAAATTTAGTCCACATATTTGTGGTATTATATTTTTCCATTTTAAGTAAAAACTCAGTTTTGTATCTTTCTTCAAATAAAACGAGCATGGTATTTTTCTTACCAGTTGTGTGATCTTTACCAGCAGCTTGCCAATACAAATGTTCAAAGGCATTTTCAAATGGAGTGTTTCTATCAATAGTAGCTCTAAATCGGTAATCGATTAAATTTATTAATTCTGTTGACGAAAATTCAATAAAGCGATATTGAGCACTTTGAAAACCACTAGCAGGAGTTAATGTATTTCTAAAATTCATGTATTGATCTTTTTCCATACCATCACCCATTATGTCAAATGAAGAAGCAAGCATATCAAAATAACGACTAATTCGCCTTAATTTTTCAGTAAAAAATGGAGCATTTACAACTTCGCAATTACTTACTTGATTTATTTCCCATAAAATCATTTTAAACAATAACTCATTAATTTGATGATACATTACAAATACCATTTCATCAGGCTCTGTTGTTCGTTGTATTTGCAAAGCCAATAAAGCATCAGGCATAATGTAATCCCAATAATTCATAGTTTTAGCATAAACTAATCCTTCTAAATGTACATTTGGATTTTGATCAATAGCTTTATATTTTTCCTCGATACGATTAACGATTGATTGTTGATTTTCTGTCATGATTTATTTGATGTTTTGATTTATTTAAACAACAGCATTTATCGATGGCTCTCTACCTAATTCTTTTAACCTTGTGATATGAGAAGAAAGAGCATCCAAAAAACTGGATTTTAAATTATAGGGAATTCCAAATTCTTTAGCGGTTTTTTCAACAATTGGTGCTAATTTACTATAATGAATATGGCAAATGTTTGGAAATAAATGATGCTCAATTTGAAAATTAAGACCTCCAATATACCAACCCAATAATTTGTTATTTCGAGCAAAATCAGAAGTTGTTTTAAATTGATGAACATGCCATTCTGTATCAATATTTTCTTCAGGCATAGGCTGTTCGGCACCTTCAACAACATGAGCCATTTGAAAAATAAAACTCAAAATAATACTTGCAACCCAATGCATAATAAAAAAACCTATTAAAATTTGATACCAAGTAAAATCAGTTAACCAAATTGGTAAACCAAATATTACAAAAAGGTAAATTGTTTTTCGAATCACCATTTTAATTAATTCATTTCTAACAGTTTTATTTTGACTTTTAACTAATCCTTTATTATTATAATAAAATAAAAGTGTAAAGTCATTTATAAGTTTAGCAATTGTCATTAAACCATAAAACACGAACGCATATATAAATTGATATCGGTGATGTTTTTTAAGAGGTTTATATTCCGCTAAACGAATTGGCCCTTTAGAATTAATATCTTCATCTAAACCCGAAATATTTGTATAAGTATGATGTAATACATTATGTTGTATTTTCCAGTTTAACACATTACTTCCTAATAAATATAAAGTGCCACCAAGCATACTATTTATCCATTGGTGTTTAGAATATGAACCATGGCAAGCATCATGCATTACTCCCATTCCAACACCTGCAATTCCTATTCCCATTAAAACTGATAAACCTAGTGCAAAAAAAAAATTCATTGGTACTATTAAAATAACAACGAAAGGAACAATGTATAAACTAACCATGACGATTGTTTTTATTACCATTGCAAAATTAGCTCTTGTTGAAATATGATTTTCTTTAAAATAATCGTTGACATTTTTTCTTAATGTAGCAACAAATTGTTTATCAGATTTATTGTGGTTGTTAAATTTTACAGCATTCATATTAACTACATTTAAATGATTTAATTTCTTTTAAATCTTGGCAAAGGAACTAAAGAAATACAAAACTAAAAATGACAATTATCATAGAATTAAGAATAAAAAATAAAATGTTTTTTAAAAAAATATTTAGAAAACACTGTTATTAAAACTAAAGTGTACCCCTTCTAGCCTGCTCTGCTTCTATTGATTCGAACAATGCTTGGAAGTTTCCTTTACCAAAAGATTTGGCACCTTTACGTTGAATAATCTCAAAAAATAAAGTTGGTCTATCTTCAACTGGTTTGGTAAAAATCTGAAGTAAGTAACCATCTTCATCTCTATCAACCATAATTCCCCATTTTTTTAATACTTCTAAATCTTCTTCAATAATTCCAACACGGTCTTTTACAGTATCGTAATATGAACCTGGTACATATAAAAATTCTACTCCACGTTTTCTCATTTCAGAAATTGTAAAAACAATATCATCCGTAGCTACTGCAATGTGTTGACAACCAGGACCGCGATAAAAATCTAAATACTCTTCAATTTGAGATTTCTTTTTACCATGAGCAGGTTCATTAATAGGAAATTTAATTCTACCATTTCCATTAGACATTACTTTACTCATTAAAGCTGTGTATTCAGTAGAAATATCTTTATCATCAAATGTTATTAAATTAGCGAAACCCAAAACATCACCATAAAATTTAGCCCAAGTGTTCATCATACCTAACTCTACGTTACCAACCATATGATCAATATATTTTAAACCAGTAGATGTTGGATGATATTCAGTTTCTAATTTTACATAACCGGGCATAAAAACACCTTTATAATTTGTTCGTTCAACAAATATGTGAACAGTTTCTCCATAGGTATGAATACCAGATTGAACAATTTCACCAAATTCATCTTTAATTACAGTTGGTTGCATATAAGGTTTAGCGCCTCGCTTTGTAGTTTCTTCAAATGCTTTTCGAGCATCATCAACCCACAATGCAATAACTTTAACACCATCACCATGTTTACGAATATGATTAGAAATTTCACTTTCTGGATCAAATGGTGTTGTTAAAATTAATCGAATTTTATCTTGAACTAAAACATAAGATACTCTATCTCTTACTCCAGTTTCTAAACCCGCATAAGCCAGTTCCTGAAAACCGAATGCTGTTTTATAATAGTGCGCAGCTTGCTTTGCATTGCCAACATATAATTCTACATAATCAGTTCCGTTAATTGGTAAAAAATCTTGTGCGGTATCAAATAATTTTTCTCCAGAATAATCAAAGTTTTTTACGTTAGTTAAATCTTTTGTTTCCATAATTTCTATTTTTTAAATTTTATTAAATAATTAAATCATCCATGATTTATAGTAATCTTTCACTTCGTATTTCAAAGCTTCGGTTGTAATTTTTAAAGGATTAAACGGATCAATCATTACTGCTAATTCCTTTGTTTCTTTTTTACCAATACTTCTTTCGATTGCTCCAGGATGTGGCCCATGAGTAACGCCAGCAGGATGTAAAGTAAATTGACCTTGTTTAATATTATTACGACTCATGAAATCGCCATCTACATAATATAAAATTTCATCAGCATCAATATTACTATGATGATAAGGTGCAGGAATTGCATCAGGATGATAATCATATAAACGAGGAACGAATGAACAAATAACAAAATTACGTCCTTCAAATTGTTGGTGGATTGGCGGTGGCATATGAACGCGACCAGTTATTGGTTCGAAATTAAAAATAGAGAATGCATAAGGATAAACATAACCATCCCAACCAACTAAATCAAAAGGATGAGTATCGTAAACGTAAGGATAAATTAAACCTTTCTTTTTAATCATAATTTTAAAATCACCATGTTCATCATGTGTTTCAAAACTATGAGGTAATTTAAAATCACGTTCACAAAAAGGAGAGTGTTCTAATAATTGTCCGAATTCATTACGGTAACGTTTTGGAGTTCGAATTGCACTATTAGATTCTACAAATAAAATTTTATTTACATCTGTATCAAATTCTAATTTGTAAGTTGTACCTCTAGGGATTATAACATAATCACCATATTCAAAATCAACAGTACCATACATTGTTTTGCATCGACCACTTCCTTTATGAATAAACAACATTTCATCAGCATCCGAATTTTTAAAAAAATAATCATCCATTGATTTTGATGGACAAGCCATTCCAATTTGCATATCGTCGTTCATTAAAAAAACTTTACGACTTGATAAATAATCAGC
>CAIYSA010000102.1 GCA_903928655.1 uncultured Bacteroidota bacterium | reverse complement strand
TTAATTAATATTTTCGTTTTTAATGGGCTGTAGGTAAATCAGCACTAGGATTAGCGCTTACGGGAACTACAATATCTGCTTTTATGTAAATTATTTTAGTGCTTGGTTCGCAGTTTGTTACAATTGAAATTGATTTTTCTACAATTCCTGATTTGCCTTCACTACTAAAAATTACATTTATTTTTTCTTCTTCACCTGGTAAAATTGGTTTTTTAGGAAACTCAGGAACAGTGCATCCGCAACTTCCACTTGCTGAAGAAATAATTAAACTCGTACTACCCGTATTTTTAAATTTAAAACTACATGAAACTTTTTCACCTTGAGTAATTCTTCCAAAATCATGCGTCTCTTCTTCAAATTTAATATCAGGCAAACTTCCATTAGTTTTACCATCCGCCGAATTAGTATTTTGCACATCATTCGTTGATATTTCTTTGCTTCCATTTTGACCGCACGAAAACACGAAAAATAAACTCGTTGTTATGAATATAAATTGTAATAATTTCATTTTAATAATTCAATTAATAAATTTCAAATTTAATGTTTTATTTATAATTATAAGACCTTATTTCAAACATATCAATTGACATATTTCATAATTAACCATAAATTACACTAATCGCTAATAATAGGCAGTTAAGGAGAAATAAATCATGAGTTTAACCAATTTTTAATTAATATTTCACCATATTCAGAAAGAATGGATTCTGGATGAAATTGTACGCCACGAACATCATATATTTTATGTTTTAAGGCCATAATATTTCCATTTTCATCAGTTGCTGTAATTTGTAAATCCTCTGGAAAAAAATGTGTATCCACTACCCATGAGTGATATCGACCAACTGTAAATGTTTTTGGACAATTATAAAAAATAATATCTTCTACATTTACTTTAATCGGAGTTGCTAATCCATGAAATACAGTATCTAAATTTAAGAGAGATGCGCCAAAAGATTCTCCAATTGCTTGAAGCCCTAAACAAACTCCTAAAATACTTTTAGTGGAGCTATATCGCTTTAAAAGTTCTGGCATTATACCAGCATCTGTTGGCAATCCTGGGCCAGGGGATAATAAAATTTTATCGTATTTCTCTACTTCATCAATTGAAATTTCATCATTCCTGAAAACTTCAATTTCAATATCACTCACCTTTTCAATTAAATGAACAAGGTTATACGTAAAGCTATCGTAATTATCGAGTAATAATAATTTCATATTGATTAATGCAAAATAATTACAAAAAAATAATCAAAAAACTAATTCCCTTCCATTAAACCTCTTCCAGTTTTCTGAATTAAATTATCGCGTTTTAAATCTGCAATAATTTTATCTAAAATTCCATTAATAAAGGTTTTACTATTTGGGGTACTATAATCTTTAGAGATGTCAATATATTCGTTTAACGAAACTTTAATAGGAACATTATTTATATGCAAAAATTCTGTCATCGCCATTTTCATTAACAAAACATCCATAGACGCAATTCTATCAAACTCCCAGTTTTTTGTTTTCTCTTCAATTAATTTTTCGTATTCCTTATCGTTTGCAATTGTTTTTAAAAATAAATCAGAAATAAATTTTTTGTCATCTTCAGCATCTTTAAACAAAGGAACTAATTTAAAAGTCCCAGTAAAATTTTCAAAAGTACGAGACACCATAGAGAAAGCACCAAATGTATCATCAGCCCAATGTAGATTTTTTTCCTCAAATAAATGATTCAACAAATCGTGTTCGTATAAAAACTCAGTAGCAACAGAAATTAAAAATTGTTTATCTTCTTTTGCAGATGGCGTTTTTGAAGCCATATAATCTTTATATAAATCAGTAGCTCTTAGTTCAGAATATAATTTTCTAACTAAATCAAAATCACTTTGCCAAGAAATTTTACGATTTAAAACTTCTTTTTTAAGCTCTGAACTATTTGTCAAATTTTGTAAAACAATGTTATCAATAAATCTCAAATTAGGATCTAAATCCTCATTGGTTGGCAAACGCTTATTTTTATTTTCTTCTAATACTAAATGCGCAGTATGGTGCATATCAGTAAATAGAACTAATACATAAATGTATAAATCGTAAATTTTATCTAAACTTTTAAAAAGCTCATTTTCAAAAAGCAATGCATTTGGCTTATCTTGTTGATAGTACGAATACAAGATTTGCATAGTTTTTATTCGAAGGTAACGTCTGTTTAGCATAAAGAACGAGTTTTCAGTTATTAGTTTTTATTAAGTAAAATATTACAATACGGCATTAATTCTTGCGATGCTTTCAATACGTTGTTCGGCAATTTTATTAGCAGCAGCGTAAGTAGGAATATTTTGTGCTTTTGCAGTTTGAAAAATATTCCAAGTTGTGTCATAAATTTTTTCAGCATGTGCTAAAGCTCTTTCTCTATTATACCCTTCTAATTCATAAAAAACATTAATAATGCCACCTGCGTTTACAACAAAATCTGGAGCGTAAATAATACCCTTATGCAAAACTAAATCTCCGTGTTTTTTTTCTTCAGCTAATTGATTATTTGCAGCTCCACAAATAATTTTACATTTTAATTTAGAAAGAGTATCATCATTTACGGTTGCGCCTAAAGCGCATGGTGCATAAATATCAATATCCAAATCAAACATTTTGTCAGCTTCAACAAATTCAGCTTTGAAATTATCTACAGCCGTTTTTATTCGAGCTTCACTAATATCATTTACATATACTTTAGCACCTTCTTTTGTTAAATGCTCAACTAAGTGCATTCCAACATTTCCAATTCCTTGAACCAATATTTTTTTACCACTCAAGCTATCGGTTCCGTATGCTTCTTTAGCACTTGCTTTCATACTAACATAAACACCGTAAGCAGTAACAGGTGATGGATCTCCGCTACCTCCCATGTTTTCAGGCAAACCACTTACATAATCAGTTTCCATTTTAATAATTTCCATATCACGACTATTCATCGCAACATCTTCGGCTGTTATGTATTTACCGCCTAAACTATTTACAAACTTTCCAAATCGACGCAATAAAGCCTCCGATTTTATTTTAGTAGAATCTCCAATAATAACTGCTTTTCCACCACCAAGGTTTAAACCAGCAACTGAAGATTTGTAAGTCATTCCGCGAGATAAACGCAAAACATCCGTTAGTGCTTCCATTTCATTTTTATAATTCCACATTCTAGTTCCGCCTAAAGATGGCCCTAAAACAGTATTATGAATAGCAATAATAGCCTTTAGGCCAGTTGCGTTATCATTACAAAAAAGAATTTGTTCGTGATTATACTCAAGCATCTGTCCAATTACTGGATTTTGTGCTAAGCTAGTGTTTTCAATATTATTGACTTCCATACTTAAAAATTTGAGACCGCTAATTTATAGTTATTTTAGTTAAAAAATAATTTTTTAATTAAAATCATTGGTTAAATTTGGTTCGTGTTTTTGAAACAATTATATATTTTTGCTTTTTTAATAAATTTTGTCACTTTAAGTGCTCAAAATGGGATGACTGGTTCAAAAAACTTTTATATTAAAGTTGCCCCAACCTATGGTTTTATATTTGAACACCGCAGTACTATTGGAAATCTAGTGCATGGTTATGCCCCAGGACTTGAATTGGATTTTTTAAAACCAACATACGGAAATAAAAAATGGCATAAAGAACACAATTTTCCTGAGGTTGGCCTTTCCTTTAATTTTATCAATTTTGCTAATCCAAAACAATTAGGATATTGCTTTGCGTTATCTCCATTTATTGACATTCCACTTATCAAAAAACCAAAAAAATCAAGACTTTATATGCGTATTTGCTGGGGTGCATCTTATGTAACCAAGCATTATGATGTAAATAAAAATCCTAAAAATATTGCTATTGGCAGTGCATTAAACACCTATGTGCAATTTAAATGGTTTTGGCACATAAACTTAAATGAAAAAATTCGGTTAGAACCAGGTTTCTCATTTGCGCATACTTCAAACGGAAGAGCCGAGGTACCAAACTTAGGTTTAAATGTTGTATCATTAAATTTAGGTATAACTTATAAATTAAAAAACGATGTCGTTCATGCTCCACTGCAAGATTCTATGAGTTTATGGGGAAGTAAACATGAAATAGTAATTTGGGATGCCGTTGGTTTTAATGAAAACGAACCGCCTAATGGGCCAAAATATTTCGCAAATACATTTGGAATAAACTATTATTATAATAAAAAAAACACTCACAAGTTTGGTGCAGGTGCAGATGTAGCTTATGACACGCAAAACGCCTATCATTTAGAAACATCTGGTCATCCATCAAATGGCTGGACAGATTTATTACAATTAGGCGTTAAATTGTGCTATTCATATAATATTGGCAGGGTAAGTTTACCAATTGAAATGGGTTACTACGCAATTTCGAAACCGAAAGAAGATGGGCCAATTTTTCATAGAATTGGAATACGCTATTATTGTAAAAACGGATTAATGTTTAACTTCACATTAAAATCTCATTGGGCAGTTGCAGCGCACTTTGATTATGGGGTTGGTTACCGTTTTAATTTTAAAAAGAAAAGAACACTTGAAAATTAAAATCATAGTTGCATTTGTTTTAATAACAATATGTTTTTCTTGCAAAAAAGAAAACATGTTTGATTTGTTTAAATCAACAGGGAAAATAATAACTCAAAAACGAGAAGTTACTGGTTTTAATTGCATTTACTTAACCGACAAAATTGATTTATACCTAACCCAAGACAGTACCTTCAAAGTTGAAGTTGAGGCTGGCTCTAATTTACAATCTTTAATTAAAACCGAACTTGATGGAGAAACACTTAAAGTACATAATGATAACAGACAAAATTGGGTAAGAGGTTATAAACACAAAGTAAAAATTTACGTTTCAGCACCCTATTTTAAACATATTAATAACAATAGTGTGGGAACCATACAATCAGTAAACACAATAAACCAAAATCTAATTACAATAAGAACAAGCAATTCTGGCGATTTAAAATTAGATGTAAATACAAATAAGATATTAAGCAGCGCTCATGGTAATGGCGACATTTATTTAACTGGAATTACAAACAACTTAGAAAGCGATTTTACAGGTACTAATTTTTTATATGCAAAAGATTTAAAAATTTTAAATTATGTCTATTTGAATGATGTTTCAATTGGACATGCTTATTTAACTGCTCCCGAAAATGGCTTAATGGATATAATAATTAAAAGGGATGGAAATATTTATTATTCGGGAAATCCAACAAAAATTGTTTTAACAAGAATTGGCAAAGGAAATTTAATTAAAGAATAGTATCTTTAATTTAAAGTATATACTTTTTTATAAATAATATCGTTTTGTTGATTCTATGAAACATACCTTAATTTTTTGCTCCATTATATTTTTATTTATTTCAAATAATTACATTGCTCAAGATGACTATGTAAATGAAAATGTTTTTCACTATTCGGATTGGAATTACAAATCAAACATCCAAACAGTTCAACTTCACGAATCAACATTTGATGCAAATCCTCCCATTTTAGAGCTCAACAGTGGCAATTTACTTGAATTAAGTTTTGATGATTTAGACTTCGATAAAAAAAGCTATTCTATTAGTTTTGAGCATTGCACTGCAAATTGGGAATCATCTAATTTAATGACAACTGAATTTATTAATGGCTTTTTTGAAGCTAATATTTTAAATTTTTCATTTTCAACTAACACAATACAAAAATATACACACTACTCTATTACATTCCCTCAAGCAAATATTAATTTTACAAAATCAGGTAATTATATCGTTTATGTATACCAAGATAATGACAAAGAAAAACTAATTCTGACAAAGCGGTTTATGATTTTTGAAAACAAAGTAACTCTTTTAGCTACAACCAGACAAGCCTTTGGAAATGATGAACAATCCGAAAAACAACATATTGATTTTTCTATTTTAAATTCAGGCTATGAATTAACTAATCCATTTACAGATTTAAAAGTAATTATTACGCAAAACAATAGATGGGATAACGCAGTAAATGACATTAAACCAACTTTTACAGAACCAACTAAATTAACGTATTCATTGGATGATAAATCAACTTTTAACGGAGGAAATGAATTTCGTTATTTTGACACACGCTCATTACGAACATACACCGAACGAGTAAATAATATTTACAGAGATAGTTTGTCTAAATATCATATCGAATTAAAAACAGATGAATTAAAAACATTTAAAAACTATTCTTTTTACAATGACCTTAATGGAAGTTATTTGATTAAAAATAAAGACATGATTGGAAATCCAGATATAGAGGCTGATTACGCATGGGTTCATTTCTTTTTTCCTTACGATAATGCACAAAGCGAAGGTAATTTTTATGTTTTAGGAAAATTAACCGAATGGAAAACTAATAAAAATAATAGGTTAACCTACAATTATAAAAAAATTGGGTACGAATGTAAATTGTTTTTGAAGCAGGGTTATTATAATTATAATTATGTGTTTTTATCCGACGATAAAAAAGGAGGCGATGAAACTCTAACAGAAGGAAATCATTGGGAAACCGAAAATGATTATACTATATATGTTTACCACAGAAAAATTGGAACTTATTACGATCAACTTATAGCTGTGAAAAGATTAAATTCGATGAGGAAATAAAAAAATTAATTTATTACACCAATTAAAATAATGACAGCGGATTATAATTATATTGAAATCAATAAAGAAACTTGGAATAAAAAAACAGAAATTCATGTCCACTCTGAATTTTATGACATGAAAAGTTTTTTAAATGGAAACACTTCCTTAAACGAAATAGAACTCAAGTTAATTGGGGATGTTAAAGGGAAACGTATTTTACATTTACAATGTCATTTTGGACAAGATACTATATCTTTACAAAAATTAGGCGCAAGCGTTGTTGGTATTGATTTATCCGATAAAGCTATTGAAACAGCAAAAGAAATTGCTACTCAACTTAATAGTGATTCAACTTTTATTTGTTGTAATATTTATGATTTACCAAATTATTTAAACGAGGAGTTTGATATTGTTTACACGAGCTATGGCACAATTTCCTGGTTGCCTGATATGGATAAATGGGCTAAAATTATTTCGCAATTTTTAAAACCAAATGGTAAGTTTATTTTCGTGGAATTTCATCCTGTAGTTTGGATGTTTGATGATGCTTTTGAAAAAGTAGGATATGACTATTTTAATTCGGGCGACATAATAGAAACTGAAAACGGAACGTATGCCGATAAATCTGCTCCAATTACTCAAACATCCATTAATTGGAATCATTCCATTTCGGAAGTAGTAAACGCTCTTTTAAAAAATGGATTAACATTAAATGCATTAGAAGAATATGATTATTCTCCTTATAATTGTTTTGCGAATACAATTGAAATTGAACCAAAAAAATACAGGATAAAACATATTGAAAAAAAAATACCGATGGTTTACGCTTTGGTGGCAACAAAAAAATAAAAGGTATTTTTACAAAAAATAAAATT
>CAIYSA010000101.1 GCA_903928655.1 uncultured Bacteroidota bacterium | reverse complement strand
ATACTAATTAAGGATATTACTAAAAAACCAACTCCAATAAGCCCTTCAAATCCATTCCATTCAACGTTTGCTTTTAAATTTTCTATTGCAAAAACATCATCAATTAAATTACTATTGATGATATAAGCTTTTAATAATGGAAAGAAACCAATAGTTGTAAATACAATTCCTAGAATTACTGAAAGCAATATCGACAGTATAAAAACAATTTTAGTCCATTCTAAAGTCCGATTAAATAATTTATTGATTGTATAAGTTGCTAAATAAGTCAAAGGAAAGTAACATAATGATGAATAATGAACAATTTTAGTTTGAACTATTGAAAATAAAATTAAAACAACCCAAAACAAAATCAACATCCATTGTTTAAAGTGTTTTTGAAAAGGAGTATCCGAATTTTGTTTTTTAAATGCCAACAACATAAAAATTGATGAAGGAAAACAACCTAATAATAATACGATAAAATGGTAAAAGAAAGGACCACCATGGTCGCTATCTTCTGTTTTAAATAATCTAATTTGATATTCAATAAATTCATAAATAACATGTCCGTTCCCTTTTATAAGTTCAACAATAAACCAACTTAAACCAGTTAATAAAAACGAAATAGTGAAAGAAAGTAAAAATTTAAATTTTGATATTTTTTTAAATCTATTATAAATAAAAAATACAGCAACAGTTAATCCAACTAATAATAATGCGGCAGGGCCTTTTGTAAGTATGGCTAATCCTAAATAAAATCCTGCAAGTACTGCTGTTTTATAACCAAAATTTCCTATTGGATTATTTGTATTTTTTATTAAATTATTTACTGATAAAAAAATAAACAAGTTAAACCAAGGATCAATAATGCCACTTTTAAAAAATAAATGTGGTAAAAGCGTTGAGGCATAAACAAATACCCAGATTAATCCAAATTTATAACCATTAACTTGCTTCCCTACTCTATATAAAAACAATAAAGTAATAATACCACATAAAGCATTAGGTAAACGTGCTGCAAATTCATTCATACCAAAAATATTCATACTAAGAGCTTGCAACCAAATAAACAATGGCGGTTTTTCCCAAAATGGTTGAAAATACAATTGTACATCTGAATAATTATTTGAGACCAACATTTCTCTAGCGCATTCAGCAAAATTTATTTCGTCCCAATCAAACAATGGCATATTACCAATAAATGGAATAAATAACAATGCTCCAATTAACACTATAAATGTGTAGGCTTTAAAATCAGTATTTAATACTTTAAACATTTATGACTTTTTAGTAAGTTTTAAAATACCCGTTTCTAAAAATTGAAAATACTTTTTTTTATAAAAGAAAAAATAAAAGAAAATAGAAAAACTAAAACCAATTAAAGAACCAAAATAAATATCCACCAACCAATGTTGTGATAAATAGGTACGACTGTAGGCAGCTAAAAAAGCTATCAAAAGCCATAAAAGTTTCATAAAAAAATTATCACTCAAAAACATCAAACTTATAAATACAGCAAAAGCTGAAGTGGAATGTCCGCTAGGAAATGAATTGAATATATTCATTTCAACACCTTCAACAAGTTTTAGAGGCTCTCTTACAAAAAACTCAAAGGCAAAAGACGGTCTACAGGTATCAATATAGATGTAATTTTTAATAATTGAAGTAGTTAAAGAGGCAAAAATATATGAAAATAAGATATATAAAGATTTTTTTACGTTAAAAAACAAAGTAATAACAGCAATTAAAATGGCAAATAAACCATCACCTAAATGAGTTACTAATTTAAAAAAATGATCGAAAAATTGATTACCAACATTTGAATTGATTGATCTATGAATTTGAACCTTGCCATTTTTTAAAAGTAAATCGCCTACTTTAAACAACATCAAAATGTAAATAGAAATGAAAATAAAATTATTTTTAAAAAACGCCTTCATCTATTTTTTTGTAGATGGTTCTTTAGGTTTATTTCCATTTTGAATAGGAGGCGCTAATTTTATTGGCATCGAAAATGGTTTATCACTCGCTGCAATTTCACATGAAGTGACAATTGCCTGCCTAATAACTTTCATTATACATTGTGTAGGCATAACATATATTTTTTTAACAGTGCTATCAGGCATTGTAAAAGTCATATCGGTAGCAAAACTCTTTGGTCCTTCAAAAACAAATGGATCTTTTAAATAATCTTCTAAATGAATATCTTTAATATGAATCTTTTTACCCATAATAACAGTATATAACTCAAAAATAGCTTTTGTGATTTTAATGCTTATTAAATTAGTTT
>CAIYSA010000100.1 GCA_903928655.1 uncultured Bacteroidota bacterium | reverse complement strand
TGACCAATAGAATTAAAAATATCTAAATTATAATTATCTAAATTTGTAGAATTAATAGCTATGCTAACTTTTCCATTTGTTGGATTTGGAAAAATGTTTATTGTAGATTCTTTATTCGCATCAATTATTCCAGTATTTAATGGACTTACAATATTAATATTATCTATATAAATTGCTTGACCGTAAAAGCCTCTATTTTGAAATGCAAATAAAACATTTGGTTGTCCAGCATAGCTAAGTAAATCAACTGTATCTGTTTTCCATTGTGTTGAATTTGGAGTAAAAATAGCTGCAGTTTCATCAGGTGCTGTTGCTAAATTAACATCTCCTTTATTATAAATTTCAGTAAATGTTGTACCGCAATCCGTTGAAATTAAAATGGCTAATGTATCTGTATTTGCTCCACTATAGCGGGCATAAGCTCTATCAAAAAATAATTTTGGGTGTATAGCAGCTGAAAAATTAAATTTCGGTGTTCTTAATTCATCACGCTTGCGGTTCACATCATTATTGTAATTATCAAAAAAAGCGGATGCTGTGCTTAATCCAAAACTGCCTAATGAATTGTTTTGTAGCCATACTACACCATCATTCCCTTTATCAATATTTTCCCAATTTATGGGTGTAAAAGTTGAGGTAAATCCTTCAGAATAAGGAACAGGTTGTGGTGTAATAACATTAATGAAAGCTGTTTCTGTTAAAGTATTAGGCCCATTTATATTTGAAACAGTTAAACTTACATTATAAATTCCAGTGGCAGAGTAGGTAACCACAGGATTTTGCAAAGATGATGTTGATGGTGTACCTCCTGCAAAACTCCAATTCCACGTTGTTGGAGCCCCTATACTTAGATCTGTGAATGAAACCGATTGACCGGCGCAAATGTTTTTTGTATTTGCATTAAAAATAGGAGCAGGTGGCATGCTTGTATTTATAGGTAATTCCCACACACCTCTTCCGTAAAACCCAACTCTTAATAAACTGGCAGCATTACCAGAATTGTAAAACATAAAATCTTGAATTGGTGCAATTGTAGGTAAATTATAGCTAATATTTATCCAAGAAGTCATACTTAAATCTTTGTAATAAACGCCATTTGCATTACAAACATAGATTGCTTCATTCGAACTATATTCATCATGATAAATTTTTAAAATATTAATTGTAGGTAACGTCAACGTTACATTTGTCCATGTTGCACCTTTGTTCGCCGATCTATAAATTCTATTACCACATGAAATATAAACAACATTTGAATTTGTTTTGATGCTAGCAATATTGGCAACTATACTTGTTCCAATTGGTGTATTATAGTTTGTGAAAGTAGGAGCAGCTGATAAAGCGTTATCACTTCTGTGAATTTTACCAACATTTGTAATTACATATAATAAATTTGAATCTGCAGGGGATGAATTAATTGCCATTACTTTTTGGTTAAAAGTCGAAATTTGATTCCACGACGGTGTAGTATTATTTAAGGTTGTTGTTCTCCAAACTTCTTGCTCACCGGTGAAAGCAACATTTGGTATTTTTTTAGGAAACTCTAAAACTATATTATTTGTTGGTGCAAAAGGAAGATTATAACTTGTTTCTGAACCATTAATGGGCCTTCTATTTCCTGTTTCATTATAGTAAACGGTGTTATTTGTTATATAATCAAAGGATGATCGACTTCCCCAATCTCCTCCACGATTTGTTTTCCAAGTGTTTGAAGAATAAAATAATTCACCGTTATCTTGTGTTCCAATACTAATCATATCTCTTTTAATTGGACTTTGAGAAGCGTGGTAAATTTCAGTAGCACTCAAGCTATCACTTTTTGGAACCCAATTATCCCCTAAATCATTACTTAACCATACACCACCATCATTACAATTAAATAATTTGTTAGTATAACTAGGATGAAATTTAATACCATGCATATCGGTATGCAATTGAGCCCACCAATCAGTAAGTTGAGTCCAAGTTACACCTCCATCAATGCTTCTCCAAACTACATGAGCAACCACAAAAACTATATTAGCATTTGTTGGATCGGCTGTCATACTAAAGTTATAATTGCCTTGTCCACCTCCAGTTATATCGTATCCAACGAGGCTTTGAGCAGGATTATGATAAACAGTAACAAAATTATTTCCGCCATCTATAGATTTTAAAATTGTTCCTTCATCTTTTATCATTCCTATGTAAACAATATTTGGATTAGAAGCGCTTAAAGCTAATCGCATCCCGTTTCCACTGCCACCGCCAGGAACTACAACACCAGAAGTGATTTGGTTCCAAGTAATTCCAAAATCAGTTGATCTCCAAAATTCAGATGACGTTACTGCAAAAAGAGTATTTGTTGTTCCGTATTTAAGTTGCATATCTTTAAAATCGCCACCTGTTTTAACTAAACTCCAATTGGCACCAGCGTTTATCGATCTATAAATACCTAAGTCAGTTGCAGCTATCAGAACATTATTATTTGTTGGATCCATTAAAATTTCAATCGCCAATCTATTTCCCATACCAGTTGTAGATTGCAACCAATTTATTCCTCCATCAATACTTTTCCAAACTCCAAAATCAGTTCCGTAATAATTTGCATCACCAGTTCCTAAATATAAAATATTATCGTTAGTATGGTCAATACAAATAGATGCACACGCAGATTGTGGTAGTTTGTCAGTGCCAGTTTTTAACCAAGTTGAAGCTGTATCTGAACTTATCCATAAACCCCCAGATGCACTCACGGCATACATTTTATTTGGATTTGAAGGATGAAATTTTAATTGACTAACTCTTCCAATACCATTTATTTGTCCACTAATATCTATTGGAAATAAATTTGGACCTGTCGCTTTCCATGTAGTAGCTGGTTGCGAAAAACAAACAGTAAATAAGAGGGATTGTATTGCAAGTAATATTTTATAGTTTGATTTCATATTTTTTGTAATAAAAATTAGTTTTTTTGCTCTTGCCATAATTTTAAGCGCGCATCCGCATCTAAAATTGTTCCATCTTCTTGCACATATGGCATTACTTTTAATTTCCAATGTTTAAACTTTTTAATTTCAAAACTGTATTTTTTTATTTCCTCTTCTTCTCTTTCTTCTTTTGATTTAAACCATTTTGCTAAAAAACTTTTTTTGTTAGGTTCTATTTTTATTTGACCAATAATATCATCTTCTTCATTTGGTAATTTTTTATTTTGCCAAAATTGCTCATATGCTTTTAATGTCTCAAAGTAATTTGATTTTGGGTTATTCATCATTTCAATCCAATAAGGATGTTTATAATAGTTTAATTTTTTATTTGCCGTTTGAGAAATTAAAAAACTTGATTGAAAAAATAAAGTTAGTATAGTAATAAGTGTATATTTTTTTATTCTAAATTTCATAATGGTATATATTGGTAGTTTTACAAATTTAAAATAATACTTAAATTATTCAATGTTTTTCACCTTAAAATGGTTACATTTTAGTAATAATTCATATTATCTCTTAACAATTTATTTGTTTTCGGTTTAATTTCTTTTTATTTTCTTAATATCTAAAAAATATTCAGGTAATAATGTGTCGGTACATTTGAAAAAACTAATAATGTATAGCAAAAGAGAATTACAAACTTTAGTCATTAGCGATGTGCACTTAGGCACTTTTGGCTGCCACGCAAAAGAATTATTACATTACCTTAAAACTGTTAACCCAAAAACTTTAGTACTCAACGGAGATATTATTGATATGTGGAATTTCAGCAAAAGTTATTTTCCTTCATCACACATGGATGTATTGCGACAAATTTTAAAAATGTCAAGTACAGGAACACATGTGTATTATATAACCGGTAATCATGATGAGATGCTAAGAAAATATACGGATTTACAATTGGGGAATTTTGAAATTGTAGATAAATTATTATTGGAGTTAGATGGTAAATTAGCTTGGATTTTTCATGGTGATGTATTTGATACAAGTACTAAAGGTTCAGCCAAAATATTGGCAAAATTGGGTGGAAAAGGCTATGATTTGTTAATTCTCATTAACCGTTTTATCAATTGGGTTTTAGAAATTTTCGGAAAAGATAAAATGAGTTTCTCAAAAAAAGTGAAGGACAGTGTGAAAAAAGCAGTTGCTTTTGTGAGTGATTTTGAGAGCACTGCTGCAGAATTAGCTATTGAAAAAAAGTATGATTATGTTGTTTGTGGTCATATTCACATGCCACAAATAAAAGAGGTAACTAATGAAAAAGGATCTGTTATGTATTTAAATAGTGGTGATTGGGTTGAAAACCTAACGGCGTTAGAATACAACAATGGTAAATGGGAGATTTTTAGTTATGATAAAAATTATGATAATCTCATTTATCTGAAAGATAATTTTAAACAAGAAGATATTGTTTCTAAAATTTTAGCATCTTAAATTTATAATTAATGAAAATATTTTACGCTGTTCAAGCTACTGGAAATGGTCATATTAGCAGAGCTCAACAATTATATCCATATTTAAAAAAGTTTGGTGAAGTTGATTTTTTTTTAAGTGGAAATAATGCAAATTTAGACTCCTCTTTACCAATTAAATTCAGAAGTGAGGGTTGTAGTTTGCATTACAGTAAATGTGGTGGTCTTAATTATTTTGATGTTCTTAAAAACATTAAACCATTAATGATGTATAAAGATGCCAAATCTTTACCATTAGAAAATTATAATGTAATTATTAATGATTTTGATTTTGTAACTTCATTAGCGTGTAAATTAAAAAAGTTACCCTCTGTTCAATTAGGTCACCAAGCTAGTTTTCAGTCAGATTTAACGCCTCGTCCAGATAAAAAAAGTTTTGTAGGTGAAATGATTTTAAAACACTATGCTCATGCAACAAATCATATTGGGTTTCATTTTGATTCTTATGATAAATTTATTCTTCCACCAGTAATTAAAGAAGAATTTATTAATGCAGAAACTCAGGACTTAAAACATGTTACCGTTTATTTACCATCATTTCAGCAATACTGTCTGTTAGAGGCTTTTAGAAAACTTAAGGACATACAATTTCATTGGTTTTTAGATGGCGTTGAATCAATAAGAACTGAAGGAAACATAACTTATTACCCTATTAATCAATCTTTATTTAATAAAAGTCTGTTAACTTGCCATGGATTAATAACCGGCGGTGGATTTGAAACCCCTGCGGAGGCTTTGTACTTAAAGAAAAAATTAATTAGTATTCCTATCAAAAATCATTATGAACAGCAATGTAATGTAGCGGCTTTGAAAAAATTGGGTGTAAAAGTATTAGAAGATGTTGATGATAATTTTGCGGATATTGTTGAAAAATGGTATTTGGATAAAAATATTAATCCTACTATGAAAGCTAATAATATCAACGAAACATTACAATTACTTCTAGATACTTATCCGTCTAAAAAGAGTTTGAATGAAGAAGTTGCAATGTATATTTAGCTTATTATTGAAGGATTCAAATAGATTTTTTATTAACTAAAAAAAAACTTACATTTGCAAAAAATTTCTACAAAAAAATGAGAAAAGTTATTGAATACCGTAAATTATTAGGAGTTGATAAAGCTGTTACATTGGGCGAATTAAAAAGTCTATATCGTAATTTCATGAAAGAATTCCATCCTGATAAAATTCAAGATAACGATGATGCTAAATTAGAGGCTGAGGAAAAAAGTAAGCGTGTAATTGAAGCATATCATTTTTTAGTAAGTATTGCTCCTGAAACTATCGAGGCAACTCTAGAAGAATATACTAAAACAACTACAACAAGTAACATCGCCGATATTAATTATAAAGGGAAACGTTTACGTATTGATTTTACCGATGGTTCGGGTTACGAATATTATGGTGTACCTGAAAATACTTTCTCAAAATTAATTAATGCAGATTCTCAAGGCAGATTTGCTCGTCGCCATATTTATACTTCTTTTCTTTATAGAAATGTAAGTAAATTAGGCGTAACAGTTTAATCTTAGTTTTTTGTTATTTAAGATTAATTAGGATATTTCTTTCTTAATTTTTGCTATTCCATTGTATATTTGATTTGTTATAATTTACATCTTAACTAAAAACTTTATGAATAATCCATTTTTTTCTGATTTTAATACGCCTTTTGATACGTATCCATTTGATAAAATTAAAGTTGAACATTATTTGCCAGCAATCGAAGAAGGTATTAAACAAGGTTTAGCAGAAGTTGAAACAATTATTAATAATAAAGAAACGCCTAATTTTGCTAATACAATTGAAACCTTAGAAAAAGTTGGTGGATTAATGGAATTGGTGAGTTCTGCATTTTTTAATTTAAATTCTGCAGAAACTTCCAAAGAAATGCAGGAATTAGCAAAAGAAATTTCTCCTAAGTTAAGTGATTATTCAAATGATATTATGTTGAATGACGCTCTTTTTAAAAAAGTTGAAATAGTTTATAATACAAGAAGTTCTTTGACTTTAACTCCAGAACAGCATACGCTGCTCAATACAACCTATAAAAGTTTTGTTCGCAATGGTTCAAAATTAGATATAGTTCAAAAAGAAAAAGTAAGAGCTATTGATAAAGAAAAATCACATTTATCATTAACATATAGCGAAAACGTATTAGCCGAAAGTAATGCATACGAATTAATTATTACTAATTCAGCTGATTTATCTGGTTTACCTGAAGGAATTATTGAAGCTGCTAAAATTACTGCTAAAGAAAAGGGAAAAGAAAATGCGTGGGTTTTTACTTTAGATTATCCAAGCTACGGGCCTTTTATGACCTATTCGGATAACAGAATATTAAAAGAACAATTATTTAAAGCTTATGGTTCTAAAGCTTTTAAAAATAATGAACACGATAATCAAAATGTGTTAAAACAAATTGCTATTTTGAGATATGAACGCGCTGTGATATTGGGTTATAAATCGCACGCTGATTTTGTTTTAGAAGAACGTATGGCTGAATCTCCAAATAAAGTTTTTTCGTTTTTAGAAAACTTATTAGATAATTCATTGTCATTTGCTAAAGATGAATTAGCTGAATTAAAAGCCTATAGTCAATCAATTGGTGGTCCTTCAGATTTGAAAAAATGGGATGTTACTTATTACGCCGAAAAATTAAAGAAAGAAAAATTCGCTATTGATGATGAATTATTGCGACCTTATTTTAAATTAGAAAATGTAATTTCTGGCGTTTTTGAAACAGCGAAAAAATTATATGGTTTATCATTTATTCAAAGAAATGACATTCCATTGTATCATAAAGAAGTAACAACTTATGAAGTGAAGAATGCTGCAGGAGATTTGTTGGCTGTTTTTTATGCCGATTTTTTTCCTCGTGCTGGTAAACGTCAAGGGGCTTGGATGACCTCATTTAAAAATCAAAAAATGGTGAATGGTGTAAATATCAGACCGCACGTTTCAATAGTTTGTAATTTTACAAAACCTACCGAAAGTAAGCCGTCTTTATTAACCTTTAACGAAGTCACGACGTTGTTTCATGAGTTTGGACATGCATTACATGGTATGTGCGCAAATAGTCAGTATGGAAGTATTTCTGGCACAAGTGTGTATTGGGATTTTGTTGAATTACCTTCACAAATTTTAGAAAATTGGTGTTATGAAAAAGAGTGTTTGGATTTATTTGCTAAACATTATATTTCAGGAGAAACAATTCCAGCAGAGTACATTCAAAAAATAGTTGATTCATCAAATTTCCAAAGTGGATTGGCTACTATAAGACAAATTGGTTTAGCAACTTTAGATATGGCTTGGCATAGTCAAAATCCAAAAGATATTACAAGCGTAAAAGATTTTGAAACTCAAGTAACTGCTAAAACTGAATTAATGAATTCTGTGCCAGAAACAAGTACATCATGTTCTTTTTCTCATATTTTTTCGGGAGGATATTCTTCAGGTTATTATTCTTATAAATGGGCTGAGGTTATTGATGCCGATGCTTTTGAAGCCTTTAAAGAAAAAGGAATTTTTAATAAAGAAGTTGCCGATTCGTTTTATGAAAATATTTTATCAAAAGGAGGTAGCGAACATCCTTCAATACTTTATAAAAAATTTAGAGGCAGAGAAGCAGATCCGAAAGCATTATTAAGAAGAGCAGGTTTGGTAAAAGAAGATTAATTAGAAAGAATTATCTTAAAATACGAAAACACAATCCCATTTCAATTGCCATACCATTAATTGAAGTTGAATAGTTTTTTGCTTCTGTATTTCCTTTTACATCTTTTGGAGAACTGTTTGCCGCAAATGAACTAATCATTCCAATAGCACCCAAACGTTTGCAGAAATAATATCGTGCGCGAGTACCATATCTAATAAGTGTGCCAGTTGATGTATGATTATAAGACATATCATTATTATTTCCTTTAAAAGCTATTGAAAATGCACCAGCAGAAGTAAAAATTGATAAATCTAATTTTTTATTTACAAAAACGTGGTAGTTAACATCAAACGTAAATTCAGAAGTTGTAATTTTTAAAGGTTGATTACCTATAGAAAATCCATAAAAACTATTTGAGTTAACTCTAAAAATATCAGCTCCAGAACTAAATCCAATTCCCCAACGATTTGAAACTGCATATTCTAAAATTAAAGGGTCTCTATCACCCATCATAAAAGATTCATGTACTACTTTAGGTTTTGACTCACTTATATCACTTGTTTTGTAATTAGCAAATGTTGAACCTTCTGTTATACTAATAAGTAAAGAACCTTTTCGGTAGCATTGAGCCTTAGTGTTTTGAAAACTGAATAATAAAATTAGTGTAACAATTGAGGCTGAAATAAAGTAATTTTTTTTCATGTTATTTTTTTTTGTTATTCAAATTTATAACAATTTATGAATTAAAAAAATGTATTTACTAATTTATAGGTCTAGAAACTAATTATTTAACAGCGATTACCGAAATTTCAACATTTACATCAAGTGGCAATCTTACAACCTGAACTGTTTCTCTTGCAGGAAAATTCCCACTAAAAAAAGAACCATACACTTCATTCATTTCCGAAAACTGAGTCATGTCTTTCATAAAAATAGTTGTTTTTACTACATGTGTGAAATCCATTTCTACTTCACTTAAAATAGCGAAAACATTTTCCATTACTTTTTTTGTTTCACTTTTAATATCTCCTAAAATTAATGCTCCTGTTTTCGAATCTTTTGCAACTTGGCCAGATACAAATAACATATTGCCAGAAGCTGGAACCATGTTTGCGTGACTATAAGGCCCAATTGGTTTTGGTGCATTTTCTGAAGTGATAACTGTTTTCATAATATTTTTATTTTGATTTTAAAAATACGGATTTATTTATGAATTTGCGTTAAGGATTTTAGTGAAAATCCTTTTTGTGAGGAACGAGCTAAAAGATTGAAACGAAAAGCCTGACCCGAAGGGAAACGCCCAAATAATTTAACTCAACTTGAAATTCTTTACTATGTTTGTTGTATGCGAATAACCGATGTTATATTAGAAATTAAGAATTACAGAAATACTTCTATCCATAAATCAGCTTTAGATATTTTTAAATTATTAGAAACGAACAAAGTTTTTTTTGTAGATAAAATGGATAACGATAATTTCAATCATCTGCTTAATGGTTTCGAAAATCTGAGTTATGCAAATCCTAAAGAATATGTTACATCAAGTTATAAAAGAGACTTTCAAACACACTATGATTTATTAGTATTTTATTTAGATAAGATTGTTTGATTTTAATATAATTAGATTTCATAAAAAAAACTAGGTAACAAAATAAAAACACATAGAAACATAGTAAAAAACTGAGCAGAAAGGAAAAAAGAAACTTCGTTTTAAGCATAGATACTATGGAGAAGCAAAGCTTCACTTATTTGAAAGTCTAAAACAGTGAATATATAATATGAAGCCTATGTTTCTATGTGTTTCATTTAAAAGATAGTCATTTAATATGATAGTGATGTGGGGCTTAAGGTTAATTTATGTTACCTTTGCACTATGAAATTTGAAGAGTACCATATTATTCCTGAATTAAAACAAAGTTTGCAAGAGTTAGGATTCAGACGCCCAACTGATATTCAGTTTAAGGCAATTCCCAATATTTTAAATGGAGAAGATGTCTTAGCCATTGCACAAACGGGCACGGGTAAAACTGCTGCATTTGCTATCCCAATTATTCATTTAATTTCGAATGCTGGAACAAGACAAGGTGTGCAAGCTATTGTAATGGTGCCAACCCACGAATTAGCTATTCAAATTACTGAAGTTTTTGAGAAATTAGGAAAATATACCGATGTTAAAACGCTTGGTATTTATGGTGGAGTAGAACAAGATCCTCAAATAAAACAATTAAATGAAGGTGTAGATATTATTGTTGCAACGCCAGGTAGGGTTTTTGATTTAGTTAATCAAGGCTATTTGGTATTAAGAGATATTAAAGTTTTAGTGTTGGATGAAGCAGATTTAATGTTGGACTTAGGATTTTATAAAGACATTGAAGACTTGATAAAATATTTACCTCGTCAGCGACAAACTCTTTTTTTCTCAGCAACCATTAACGAAAAAATTAAAAAGCTGGCTTATTCAATTGTTAGAAATGCCATACGCATACAGATTTCACCTAAAGATCCGGTTTCTAAAAACGTAACGCATTCGGTTATGTTTGTAAGTATGGATGATAAGCGTTTCTTTTTAGAACGTATCGTTAATGAGAATCCAGAGAGTAGAATTTTAGTTTTTGTAAGAACCAAAGTGCGTGCCGAACGTGTTTTTGATGCCATGAACAGAGTTGGTATTAAAACACAAACCATGCACGGAGGCAAAGATCAGGAAAGTAGAATGGATGTGATGACCGAATTTAAAAACGGAACATTTAAAGTTTTAGTGGCTACTGATATTAGTGCACGTGGTGTTGATATTGCAAATGTTGATTACGTAATTAATTATGATTTGCCAGATGTTGCCGAAAACTATGTACATAGAGTAGGGCGTACAGGTCGCGGAACTCAAAAAGGTGTTGCAGTTTCACTTTGCAGTCCGGAAGAAAAGCCTTTATTGGAAGAAATAGAGCAGTTTATGGATAAAAAAGTAAATGTGTTACATGTTGATAGAGCTGATTATTCGGAAACATTAGCATTAACTGAAGATGTAAATGGTAATTGGAAACAATTATTACGCGAAGCCGAACACGAAGATAAAAAATATAAAGGAAAAAGTAAGAAGAAAAAATAATCGGATTTTAAAATAATAAAAATGAAAGTAGATAAATATATAGGATTAAATGG
>CAIYSA010000099.1 GCA_903928655.1 uncultured Bacteroidota bacterium | reverse complement strand
TTTTTTCATTGTGTTTTTTTTAGTTTTTTTTGTTTTTTTACACCACAAAAATAATTTACCAACCTTCTTTTTTTATTAACTTAACCTTACCATTAGTTTATAATTACATTAATTTAAAGTTATTAAACCCGATAAGATTTTTACGTTTAGTTAACATTGATTATACATGAAAGAATAGAATGAAACTCAACTTTTAATTCAGGAATAGCTTTTCTGATTTTACAATGCCATTAGCCTCCATCTTTAAAAAATATAACCCTTTTGATAGATTAAAAGGAATATTAAATTTCAATTCATATATTCCTTTATTCTTTTCTTCATTTATAATATCCAAAACTTTGCTTCCATTATTTTCAAATAATACAATTTGAATATTAGCTTTTGAATTGATATTATAATTAATAGTAATATGATCGATACATGGATTGGGAAAGATTGAAAAATTTATTAGAGAATCACTGGCATTTTTTTCAGAAATACTAGTGGCCATAATTGGACTCAAGGTCATAGTTTTGAAGGCAGGATGATCACCCGAAGTACTCCCATTATTATTAACCCCTAATAAGGCGCAGTACAAATAACCGGTTCCACTTAATGGAGCAGTCCATATAAAATTAAATGAACTTGCTTTGGGCGCAGAATGCATAATGTCAGAATAAGTCCAGCCAGGTGCGGGAGAATTTATTGTTTCTGAAGGAGAAATTGTATTTAAATTTCCAAAATCTAATACAGAACTTGCTAGTGAACTTTGTGAATTTAGAATTTCAAAATCAAAACCATAAAAAGGATATCCATTACCAGAAACAGAAATTGTATAAGTTGTACCTGGACTATACAAATTACCCGAAAAAAGTATTGGATTAGTTGTAATTGAAATTGTAGGCGTAATTAATCCGCCAGAGTGGCATGCATTACAAGTTAACCCATCTGCTGGAGACCCAGTGTGGTAAGGGCATCCGCTTGTGTATAAAACTTCAAAAGCAGAAAGTAAAATTAAAATCAGCGTTAAGCTGAAAAATAGTATAACTCTTTTTTTCACAAAATTTTAAGAAAGAGAATAACTAGTATATTTTATATGAGAATGAAAAAGATAAGGTTGGTGCAACTTTTGTATTCATAAAAATATTATCATGATTATACGTATGCGTTAAATTCTGATTTGCTTGCTCAGAACCCTTATCTAATTTTCCGTTTTTATTAATATCTTGATATCTAATTTGATTTTGAGCTAACATATCACGAATATTAAATTTCAACTCAAATTTTTGTTTAAATGTTTTTGATAATTGAAGATCTAAAACATGTCTTGGATTTTCCCATATACTTGGTTCAGTAGGACCTCCAACAATTACAATTCTTCTACCAATTAAATTATAAGAAATACTAACTCCCCAATTTTTTTCATTATCCAAATATTGTAAGCCGCCATTAATAATATAAGGCGACTGCCCTTGTAAAGGTCTAATTTCTCCGCCAGTAACGTTTCTATTATCTACAGAAGAATTTATGTAAGCAAAATTGGAAAAGAAAGTTGTATTAGATAAGAACTTTGAAGAATCGGCTTTAAAGAGTGTACTTAATTTAAAACGATATTCTAATTCGGCGCCAACATTAGTTGCTAATGCTGAATTTGCAAATGTAATTGCATTAGCTGAACCAAGGTCAAGAACCTGTTCAATTGCATTATTTATTCTTTTATAAAAGCCAGAAACTGAAACTATTTGCCCTGCCCCAGGAAACCATTCAAATCTGACGTCATAATTATCAATTGTAGATCTTTTTAAACTAGTATTTCCTGAAATTTGATAATTTGTAGTAAAATCTAAAAAGGTAAATGGCGCTAATTCTCTAAACTCAGGCCTTGCAACAGTTTTAAAGTATGCTAATCTAATATTTATTTTTTCGGTTATACCGTAAACCATATTTACTGAAGGTAATACATCAACAACAGTGGTGTCTGTTTTACCTGGAACACCAGAAATAATAGTTGAAAGTTTTTGATTATATGCTTCTAATCTTGCTCCATATATAAATCTCAACTTATTATTAAAAAATCTAGAATCACCCATTAAGTACCCAGCATGTAATAGAGAAGAAGCTTGATAATTATCAAGGGGCGTAGTAGCCTCTGTCATCAAAAACCCACCATCACCTCTTCCGGGTCCGGGAACAATTCCAACATTTGCACTATTAAAAATATTGGCATCATCTAAAGTTAGTAAACTATCATTCTTATATATTTGTGAACCAAACGTATAAAAATTATAACCAAGCAATCTTGCATTAAATGTTCTATCTCTAAAAATATGGCTTCCCCCAATTTGAACTTCATGCTTCGATTTTCCTATTACGAAAGACTTACTAATATCATATCTTACACTTTTCATTGATTCATTTGTCTTCATAAAAAGCATAGATCCGCAACTACTTGGTGACACTCCTTGATTTCCAATAACTGCAAAAAATGGCACAGAATCAGTTTCTGAAGCTGAATATTTAGCTCTTGTAATTCTCCTAAGATTTGGGGTATCTCTTGTTATATCGCTATAACCTGCAACCCATTTTATTTTTATTTTTGCCTTTTCAAAATAATGATCTCCATTTAATTGGCCTGAATAAATTTTATTTTGTGTAAACCATCTAACACTTGATCTTTCCCAAATACTTGAAACAATATCCGTTGCACCGCTTCTTGTAATAACTCTATCTTCAGAGTTGATACTGTATAAGTTTTTTAAACCAATTTGATTATTCGAATTAAATTTATAAGAAAGATTCCAAATAGCACTCGATAAAACTACTTTTGAAAAAGTAGTATCACGAAATTCAGAAACCTTATCTACAGGATAATTTTCTCCTTGCTCGTTAAAGGTTCGTCGTGTGGTATAAGTTGTGTTAATATTACTGTTATATGTTACAGCAAATACACTTCCAATGTCACGTTTTAAAAATTTGCCAACATTAGCTAATGAATATTGAAAATTCATATTTGGTAATGCCTTTGTTGTTTGGATTGACCAATCGTAATTAAATAATTTTGCATCTTGTATTTGTTGGTTTTTATCTGTTGTAAACCCAGGATTTGGATAGCCAACAGGCAAAGATCGCGTACCATCATCAATTCCTAACCAATCTGTTTTACCACCTTTATACGTTTTAAAATCTTTAAAGGTTGTTTGAGAATTATATCCGCCGCCAAAGGAAATGCGTTGCGAATTTTTTTCTGGAATACTTTTTGTATTTATTTGGATTACACCACCAGAAAATTCACCAGTTAAATCAGGTGTTGCCGTTTTTAAAATAATAATATTATCTAAAATATTAGCGGGGAAAATATCAAAAGAAAATGCCTTTTTATCACTTTCAGAACTTGGTAATGGAGCTCCGTTAATAAAGGCAGCATTATAACGATCGCTCATTCCACGAATAATTGCAAATTTATTATCTTGAATTGTTGCTCCACTTATACGCTTAATTACATCACTTGTACTTCTATCTGGTGTTTTTTTAATGCTTTCAGAAGATATTCCATCACTTACACTTGCATTGTTTTTTTGCATTACCAAAATGGTATTAGTGTTTTCCTTATTCATTTCTGCTTGAATAACAACTTCACTGTATGTTGCAGAAGAAGATTGCTCCAATGTTATATTAAAAGTCTCAACATCATTAGGTTTAATTATAACATCAACAAATTTTTTGCTTTCGTAAGTAACATAACTACATACAATATTATATTTTCCAGGCTTTAAGTTTCCTAATGTAAAATTACCATCAAAATCACTTGCAGTTCCAATTGTAGTCCCTTCAATAACAACAGCTGCACCTGGCAAAGTTTCGCCAGTTTTACCATCCACTATTTTTCCAACTAATTTTCCATTTTGAGCATTTACTATACATGTAAACGATACCAATATAATAGCTATTATTTTTCTTTTTAACATTCTTGTTTTTTTTACAAAAAAACGAAGTCAAATTAAGATTAATACTAATACAACATTACTATAATGTTAAATTGATTCGGAAAAACTTCACTTATGCTTAACAATAGCTTAATATTGAGATTTAGAATTCGAGTCCAACCAAACTCAGGTCATCTGTTTGTTGAATGCCATAAAAAAAGCCCTTCTGGTTAGAAGGGCTTTAAAATAATATTTTCAGTTTATTATAGAACACTATAATTTGTTGATTTAATCAACTTGCCATTTTCGTCCCATTGGCTCCAAATTCCAGTTTTTTCGCCATCTTTATAAACCATTTCAAATAATTTTACTCCAGCTTCGTTATATACAAACCAATTACCATCTTTTTTATTATTTAAATA
>CAIYSA010000098.1 GCA_903928655.1 uncultured Bacteroidota bacterium | reverse complement strand
TTTATTAAATTTAGTTTATGTAATATTAAAATTAGTGTTTTTTGAAGAATAAAAAAATGATATAAAATTTAAATTGAAAATTATTGCTTAACTAATTTTATAGTTTGCTGTTTACCTCCTTGAATAATTTTCAAAAAAAACTCTCAACTGAATTATTCAGTTGAGAGTTTTTGATATTATTTTTAAAAAATTATTCTTTAATTAATTTTCCCATTTTAACAAGTTTAGAATTATTTAATACTTTAAAAGTATAAACACCATTACTTAATGTAGAAATATTAATTGAATTTAATTCATTAGATAAAACTTGTTTAACAACTACTTTACCTAAAGCATCATAAACTTCTAATAAAGAATTTTTAGTTAATTCTGAAGTTAAATCTACATTAATTACTCCATTTGCTGGATTAGGATAAACAGAAACCGCATTTTCTAAAATTTCATTTATTCCTGTGCAAAGGCTTACTGTAACAATTACAGTTGATGAAGCAACGCAAGCTGCAGCATTAGAAACGTTAACTGTATAAGTTGAAGTAACTGTTGGAGAAACTGAAACTGATAGTGTTGTAGCACCTGTATTCCATGTATAAGATGTTGCAGAAGTAGATGCTGTTAATACAACACTTTGACCAACACAAATTAATGAATTAGAAGTTGAAGCAGCAACTGTTGGATTAGAGTTTACAGTAACAGTACTAACAGCAGTATTAGATGAAGCACAACCTAAAGTACTAGTTCCGGTAACGCTATAAGATGTATTTGCTGTTGGAGTAACCACTGCAGAACCACCAGAATAAGTATAAGTACCAGCACCACTGGCAACAATTGTATAAGAAGCGCCCGCACAAATTGCACCACTTGTTACTGATATAGTTGGGTTAGCAGTATTATATGAAATAATTACAGAACCATTACCTGATTTTACACCATTAGTAGAAGCTGTGCTTGTAAACGCAGTACTAAAATAATTTGAACCACCTGCTCCGCCACCGCCAGCACCAGAGTCATTTCCAGAACAACCTACTGTACCAAGAGATCCAGCTCCGCCGCCACCGCCGCCAACGAATCCGCCGCCGCCGCCGCCGCCACTTTGAAAATTAGGACAAATTGTAAAAGATGAATAACTACCTCCAGTACCACCAATACCTGTAACTCCAGCAGTTCCAGCACTTCCTAAATAACCACTACAACCAATTCCAGCAGCTCCACCCAAATTGCTAGTTGCGCCATAGCCACCGCCACCATAAGTAGTATTTACACCATTTGTACCAGCTCCGCCTCCTCCAGCTCCACCAACTCCAGCAGAATAGGTAGGAATTGACGTTGTTAAACATCCTAAATTACCGCCGCCGCCGCCGCCGCCAGCAACTAAAATTCTATTAGCTAAAGCTGTTCCACCGAATCTTATATCTGATGATCCGCCACCAGCTCCTGAGTTGGAATAACCACCACTTCCACCGCCATTGAAACCAGACACTGATCCTGTTCCAGCACCACCAACATAAATATTAAGCACACTACCTGCTGTAACTGTATAAACTCCAGTAGTCAATGCTCCTAATCCTCCAACACCACCAGCACCTGAGCCATTTGCCCCTTGAGCTCCATATGCTGATATTGTTAATTGAGTAACACAACTCGGGACTGTGAAAACTTGTAAAGCACCAGTATAGCTTAATGTTTGGGTCGTAACCTGAGAGTTGCAATTCAATGCTATTATTCCAAACATTGATGCAAACAATTTAATTGTATTGCGATTTTTTTTCATTTTTATTAAATTTAGTTTATGTAATATTAAAATTAGTGTTTTTTGAAGAATAAAAAAATGATATAAAATTTAAATTGAAAATTATTGCTTAACTAATTTTATAGTTTGCTGTTTACCTCCTTGAATAATTTTCAAAAAAAAC
>CAIYSA010000097.1 GCA_903928655.1 uncultured Bacteroidota bacterium | reverse complement strand
ATTTAAATATTATTATTAATAAAAAAAGCAGGTTATTTTTAAGATAACCTGCTTTTTTTAGGTATAATTTTAATCAATTAAATCACCATATAAATCAAAGTCGCTGGCATCATTAATTTTCACATTTACAAAATCTCCAATACGAATATAGTTTGTATCAGTAGCTTTAACTAGCACTTCGTTATCTACATCTGGGCTATCAAATTCAGTACGGCCTACAAAATAATCGTTTTCTTTTCTATCAAATAAAACTTTGTAAGTTTTTCCAATTTTTTCTTGATTCAAGTTATACGAAATTTCTTGTTGAACTTTCATAACCGCATCAGCGCGTTCTTTTTTTACTTTTTCTTTAACATCATCTTTTAACAAATGAGCATGTGTATTTTCTTCATGAGAGTAGGTGAATATTCCTAAACGTTCAAATTTAGAATCACTAACCCATTGCAACATTTCTTCGTGGTCTTTTTTTGTTTCACCCGGATAACCAGCAATTAGTGTTGTACGTATTGCGATGCCAGGCACTTTATCTCTTATTGCATTTACGGTATCAATAGTTTTTTGTTTTGTAATTCCACGACGCATACTCGTTAGCATGTTATCTGTAATATGTTGTAAAGGCATATCAAGGTAATTACAAACATTACTTTTTTTATTCATAACATCTAATACATCCATTGGAAAACCACTAGGAAACGCGTAATGTAATCTTATCCAATCTAATCCTTCAATATCACTTAATTGGTCAACTAAATTTGCTAATTCACGTTTTTTATAAATATCTAATCCATAATATGTTAAATCTTGAGCAATCAACAACAATTCACGAGTTCCCTTGCTAGCAAGCAATTTAGCTCTTTGTACGAGTTGTTCAATGGGCTCAGAAATATGTTTTCCTCGCATTAATGGAATAGCACAAAAACTGCAAGGTCTATCACAACCTTCGCTAATTTTAAAATAAGCATAATGATTTGGAGTAGTTAATAAGCGTTCTCCAACCAATTCTTTTTTATAATCTGCCTTTAATGTTTTTAATATTTTTGGTAAATCCCTTGTTCCAAAATAGGCATCAACGTCTGGAATTTCTTTTTCTAAATCTGCTTTATAGCGTTCACTTAAACAACCCGTTACATATAATTTTTCAATTGCACCTTCTTTTTTTGCTTGAACATAACGTAATATTGTATCAATACTTTCTTGTTTGGCATTTTCAACAAAACCACAGGTATTAATAATTACTATATTATGTTTATCCTCCTTACTTTCGTGCTCTACATTAAAGTTGTTGGCTTTTAATTGGCCCATTAATACTTCGCTATCAACTATATTTTTACTACAACCCAATGTAACTACATTGACGCTATTTTTTTTGAGTGTTTTTGTTTTCATTTGCGGTAAAGATACCATTTTTAGATGTAATTGAAAAACATGTAAATTAGCGTTTTGATTTTGATTCTTTTATTTAGTGAAACTATGCATAAAACGATTAGATTATGTTAACTAAACAGATTGAGATAATATTTTTAAAACGAAATAAATACTATGAATAAAATAATAGAAATACCAATTTGGGTTAATCCAAGAGGATTAGTAAGTAAAATGCTTATATATATTCAAAGTAAAGAATATGAATAATAACATTGACTTTATAAAAATTTTCTTTACTGAAGAAAAAATAGAAAGTTTGATTTTTATTTTTCTTGGGATTATAGCAATTAGTTTAGCATTTATTTTTTTGTTCTTTATCAAGTATTCTTTTTATAAAGGCCTTGCTTACCCATTATTAATTTTTGGGATAATACAATTAACTATTGGCTCGCTATCATTTTTAAAATCTGAAAGTGATATGAAGTTTAAGGAATTTAATAATACAAATCAAAAAGAATCCATCATTCAAAATGAATTACCTGGAATGGAAATAGTAATAAAGAATTTAGTAATTTATAAATGGATAGAAATCAGTTTTATGATACTAGGTGTTTTTCTATATTTTTGTTTTATGTATTCAACTCAGAAGTTTTGGAAAGGATTAGGTTTAGGCTTGTTAATTCAAGCTTTACTAATGTTGAGTTTAAATTTTGTAGCAGAAAAAAGAAGTGTTACCTACATGGATAGATTAAAAATGGTTTCTGTTTTTAATGCCGCAAGAGAATAGTATTAACAAAAGAGTTTCTGATAAAATAGTAATTTAATTTGGAAGTTAGAATTTAGCTCTGATTCTCCGAACCTTACCTTTTTTACCAAAGAAACTATTATAGTTTCCGCGATAAAAACTTGATTTACCTCTAATAACGTAACTATAACTTAAACTCATAGTCATATAAGAGTCATTATGGGTTTTATCACCACGCTTATTACCAGGATTAACTGTTGGACTATATCCAAAGTTTTTTGCTAAGCTTGGGTCAAGTCCTGTTAATTCTACAGTTCTATTAGATAAAGCCAGTCCTTCTGGGCTTAAAGTGCTTGGGTTAGCCCAACCAGAAGAAATATCGTCTAAATAATCAGTAAAAGTAGTTCTTAAATTGTACTCAAAACCAATTCTATGTTTTTTCTCAAATGTGAAATAGAAACCTAATCCAACAGGTACATTAAGTACAATACTCTTATAAGCAACTCCTTCAGTATGCAATGGACGTAATTTAACCCATTCTCCTTTATAAAATGCTTTCGGATTGGTATAAACAGCACCAAAACCGGCAAAAACATAAGCTCTAAAGCCATTTTTGTAACGGTAAGTATTTCCTAAATCATTATCCTCATAAAAGAAAAATTCACCAGTTGCCGCTAAATCAAACATGTCATTTCTGAAATTGAGGTTGCGGGCATTACGTTCAGGATTTATTGATAATTTATCATCCCCTTCAATACGCAAGTAATCTAAAGCAAGTTTTAATGAAACTCGTTTTTTTATTTTGTAACGAGCAAAACCACCTACATTCCAACGCGTTTTTGCCATTTTTATATCAGCAATAAAATCTCTACGTGTTTGTTCCTTTCCCCCAATGTCTCCAAGGTAGTTAGAAACACCCAAAGCAAAACCATAATCCATTCTACGTTGAGCCGAAATGTTATAAATAAAACAAATAAAAAGTATTAACGTAAAATTTTTTTTCATCAACAAAATTGTATATTAAGCAAAAATAGCAAAAATTTCTCTAATTTTAAACCAAAAATAATACCATTATGTTAATAAACAAATTATTTAACATTCAATACCCCATTGTTCAGGGTGGAATGATTTGGTGTAGTGGCTGGGAATTAGCCTCTGCGGTTTCAAATGCTGGAGGTTTGGGTTTAATAGGTTCAGGATCTATGTATCCTGAGGTTTTACGTGAGCACATTAAAAAGTGTAAACAATCTACTGATAAGCCTTTTGGGGTTAATGTGCCTTTACTATATCCAAATATTGAAGAGCATATTAAAATTATTATTGAAGAAGGTGTTAAAATTGTTTTTACATCAGCTGGAAATCCGCAAACTTGGACAAGTCATTTAAAACAAAATGGAATTACTGTAGTGCACGTTGTTGCTAATATTAAATTTGCTTTAAAGTGCCAAGAGGCTGGAGTTGATGCTATTGTTGCCGAAGGTTTTGAAGCTGGTGGCCATAATGGAAGAGAAGAAACAACCACCATGGCGCTAATTCCTCAAATAAAAAAAGCAGTTTCAATTCCAATAATTGCTGCAGGTGGTATTGCATCTGGACAGGCAATGGTTGCAGCAATTGCATTAGGAGCTGATGGTGTGCAAGTAGGAAGTAGGTTTGTTACGACACACGAATCGAGCGCGCATATTAATTTTAAAAATGCAATAATTAATTCTAGCGAAGGTGATACTAAATTATCATTAAAGCAATTAACTCCCGTTCGCCTTTTAAAAAATGAGTTTGCAAATAAAGTGAATGAGTTAGAAAATAATGGTGCATCCGTTGACGAATTAACTGTTTTATTGGGAAGAGGACGCGCTAAAAAAGGAATGTTTGAAGGTGATTTAATTGATGGTGAACTTGAAATAGGACAAGTATCAAGTCAAATTAAAAGCATACAAAGTGTGAAGGAGGTAATTGATGAAATAGTTTTTGATTACAATCAAACCATAAAACTTTTAACTGAGAATAATATTTAATTACCGAATGTTTTCTATACAATTGATTAAAGCCAAATCATAACTAAATAATCCAAAACCGCTAATACTGCCAATACAATATTTACCAATATAAGAAACGTGTCTATAATCTTCTCTTGCGAAAATATTACTAATATGAACTTCAATTACAGGTATCTTTATACCAGCAATGGCGTCCGCCAAAGCTATGGATGTATGTGTATAAGCACCTGCGTTTATTATGATAGCATCGTATGTAAAGCCAATTTCATGTATTTTATTAATTAATTCCCCTTCAATATTACTTTGAAAATAGTTTAGATTAATAGATGGAAATTTATTTTTTAAGATTTCAAAGTAATTTTCAAAAGTTTGAGTTCCATATATTTCAGGTTCTCTAACCCCTAAAAGATTTAAATTTGGACCGTTGATTATAGCTATCTTTAGCATGTTAAATGTTTTAATAAAAAATAAAAGTAATTAAAATTGTTACTCTGGCAAACAAATATAAACGATTTCAAATACTATTTAAGTATCGAAAAATCACTAGCCAAAAATTCGGTAGTGAGTTACGAAACTGATTTGCAAAAATTGTCTTCATTTATAAACATGGTTTCGCCTGGTAAACAACCAAGTGAAGTTAGTTTACAAGATTTGCAACAATTTTTAAAATATATTTCAGAATTTAACTTCACGGATAGCACACAATCACGCATTATATCAGGAATCAAACATTTTTATAAGTTTTTAATTTTAGAAAACTACATAAAAACAAACCCTGCTGAGTTACTTGAAACGCCTCGTATTAAGCGTAAACTCCCAGTTTATTTAGAAGTTGAAGAAATTGATTTAATGTTATCACATGTTGATAGAAGTACAGCTGAAGGCGAAAGAAATTTAGCAATGCTCGAAACAATGTACAGTTGCGGTTTGCGTGTTAGCGAATTAGTTTCATTAAAAATTAGTGATTTGCATTTTAATGATGAGTTTATTTCAGTAATAGGAAAAGGTGATAAGCAGCGCTTAATACCAATAGGATCAAGGGCTTTAAAGTTAATTGAAAGTTATATGGAGCATCATCGCGTGCATATAAACATAAAAAAAAACCATGCGGATTCTTTGTTTTTGAGTAAACGTGGCACTTCTATTTCCAGGCAAATGGTATTTTACATTATCAAAGATTTAGCCTCATTAGCTGGAATAAAAAAAGAATTAAGTCCGCATACATTTCGACACTCTTTTGCAACTCATTTAGTGGAAGGAGGAGCAGATTTAAGGGTTGTGCAGGAAATGTTAGGCCATCAAAGTATTATTACTACCGAAATTTACACACACTTGGATCACTTTTTTTTAAGAGAAAACATTCAAAGTTTTCATCCAAGAAATAAATAAACTTAATTTAGATAAACATATTTGTTTAAATAGGGTTTACATAATATATTTACAATTCAAATGTTAACCGGAAAACAACTTATATTAGCTACTCGACCTTTTGCAAAAGAAGACCGGAAAAAGAGTTGGTTTTATACGATTTCAACCCTACTTATTTTAATAGCTTTTTTATATGGAACAGTTCATAATTTTCATTGGATTTTAAAACTTATTTGTAGTATTGGATCTGGCTTATTAATAGTAAGGATGTTTGTGATATATCATGATCATCAACACAAAGCTATTTTAGATAAATCACCTATAGCAAAAATAATATTTACGCTTTTCGGATTTTATGTATTAGCACCTTCTGGTATTTGGAGTCGAAGCCATGATTATCATCACAAAAATAATTCAAAATTATTTAGCGCAAGTATTGGTTCATATCCAATTTACACCAAACAAAAATTTGAAAAATTATCGAAAGGCGAAAAAATGCACTATTTATTTATTAGACATCCTCTAACCATTTTGTTTGGTTATATTTTTGCATTTCTTTATGGTATGTGTATTAAATCTATCATTAATCGCTTTAGTAAACATATAGATTCAATGTTTGCATTAGTATTTCATTTTTCTTATCAGGCATTAGTTTTTTATTTTTTAGGATGGCAAACTTGGATTTTAATGTGTGCTATTCCTCATTTTATTTCTGGGGCAATGGGAGCTTATTTATTTTATGCACAACACAATTTTCCGGGGTCAACATTTGTTGGTAATGAAGAATGGACTTATGAAGGCGCGGCTTTAGAATCTTCGAGTTATATGAAGCTAAATGTTTTTTTTCAATGGGTTTCTGCTAATATTGGTTTTCATCATATTCATCATTTAAATGCACGTATTCCATTTTACAGATTGCCAGAAGTAATGAAGGCTATTCCAGAATTACAAGCGGCAAAAACAACCTCATTAAAACCTAAAGATGTAATTGCTTGTTTTAAACTAAAGGTTTACGATTTTGAAAAGCAAGAATTAGTTGGGGTTTAAAATAAGTACCAATATGCAAAACAATCCAATTATACGAGAATATAAAAACTCTGATAAAGAAGTTGTCTTGAATTTATTGAGACTAAATACTCCAAAATATTTTTCTCCTGATGAAGAAAAAGATCTCATTTATTATTTGGAAAATGAAATCGACTATTATTTTGTACTTGAAATTAATAATCAAATTGTTGGAGCATCAATTTTTCAGATGATAAAACCATTGGTAAAATAAGTTGGGATATTTTTCATCCTGAATTTCAAGGGAAATCTTTAGGAAGTCAACTGCTCATCTATCGTATTGAAAAGTTAAGACAGTTTAAAGATGTTCAGCAAATTAGTGTTAGAACCTCACAGTTAGCTTATAAGTTTTATGAAAAACTTGGTTTTGAACTTATTGAAATTGTTGAAGATTATTGGGCAAATGGGTTTCACTTATATCAAATGAAATATTTTAAAGACTAACAGAAATAAGTCATTTCTGATTCTAACTAATATTTAGTAAATAAAAATGAAACTATTTAAAATTGCGCAAAACAAAAACTAAATTAACGTTTAACGGATTTTTCAATAGATTTAAATTCATCTTTTGTCAATAATAAATCGTTAATTAGTTTAATAACAAAATCAAGCTGCTCTTCTTTTGTAATATCTGTATTGTCTAGCACAATAGCATCTTCAGCTTGTATTAATGGATTTTCTTTACGAGTTGTATCATCAAAATCTCTCTTTTTTAAATTTTGTTTCACATCTTCAAATGTATGATATTCGCCCTTGCTACTCAATTCATCTAATCTGCGTTGTGTTCTGATATTTTCATCAGCGGTCATAAATAATTTTAATTCAGCATCCGGAAAAACATGTGAGCCAATATCTCTACCATCCATAATTACGCCTTTGTTTTGTCCCATTTGGCGCTGTATAGCTACCATTTTCGATCTCACTTCTTTTATTGAACTAATTGCACTAACGTTGTTTGCAACCTCCATTGTTCTAATTTCGCGTTCAACATGCTCATCATTTAAAAAAACTTCCGATGTTTTAGTTTCAGTATTATAAATAAAAGAAACCGTTATTTTATCTAACGAATTAGAAAGTGCTTCGTTATCAATAATTGAATTTGAGATAATATTATTTCTTAAACAATATAAGGTAACGGCTCTGTACATTGCACCAGTATCAATATAATGATAATGTAATTTTTGGGCCAATGCTTTTGCTAAAGTGCTTTTTCCGCACGATGAATAACCATCTATTGCAATTGTAATTTTAGACATAACTATCGGTAAAAGTACAAAATAAATAAAGCCAAACAATTTTAAACTTGTTCAATTTTAATCAAATTTATCAGTAATTTAGATAACCCTAAATTTTCGGTATCATAGTGCGCGCGTTTCGATTTATTATACTTTTCTGTGTATTCTTTCAGCAGTTTTCTGTTGCAGGCGATTCACTATCTATTTTTAAAAAAAGAAAATTAGTTTTAGGTATTTCTTCAATCGCTCTAACCTCTAGTTCTATTATT
>CAIYSA010000096.1 GCA_903928655.1 uncultured Bacteroidota bacterium | reverse complement strand
CAAATCCAAAAAATACAATAAAGTTGAACTAAAAAAGTTTTGGGACAACTATAAGAAAAAATAGATTACTCTACATAAGTCCTGTACCCATGCTTCGAAGAATATTTTTATCGGTATCTTTAACAAATTTATCATATTTATTAATTCCTGTAGAAATTGTGTTACCTGTTTGTTTCGCAACTTTATCAGTTTTATTAATTACTTTACCAAATTTATCATATGTTTTAATTCCTGTAGAAATTGTTTTACCTAGATTACCTTTATTAAAAGCTTTTTTGAAGTCTTTTGGTTTTTTTCTTAACTCTCTAGCATCTAATGCTAATTCAGCCGCAGTTTTTGCAGTTTCTCCACCAACATATCCGGTACCTTGAGCAATTTTTTCTTTACCATAATCTTTAATAGGATCAACGGTTTTAGCAATTAATTTTTTACCTTGATTTTGTAAATCTTTTTTTGCAAGATACGCAGTTGTTTGTTTACTCTCAAAACCAACAAATTTAACTATACTTTGGGCAATATTTGATAACCATTCTGCTGCTTTAGTTACATAACCACCAATAGTTGTTGCCCCAAGTTTTTTAACAACCCAATTTCCAGCTTGTTTTAATAAACTTACGGCTCCACCTACTTTACTTCCAATCCAACCAACCACCGGTTTAATGTATGTTATAAACCAATTTTGTTTAGCAATTTTTTGGAAAAATGCAGTAAGTGTTCCCCCACCACTTTTAAATAAAGGTTTAAGGAATTTACCAACAGCTTTGGCTAACGCTCCCGCAGTTAACAATCCTAAAACACTAAATATTAATTTAGCCCAAGTACCTACACCTGAAGCAATTTGTGAAACATCAAACAATGTTAATACCGCCCATAATACCGTAACTCCAATAGCTCCAACACCAGTATAATCCAACAATTGTTGTAGAATTGCACCTGCGGTACTTCCAAGAGCATCTCTTAATTTTTCCATGAACCAAGGCAAACCTTTATCTTTTAACCACGTAAATCCTGCACCAATCATACCAACAGTATCACCTTTACCTGTTGCAGCTAAAAAATCATTCTTATTATAACCTTTATAACCTAATTTCCCAAGATGATCCCATAACGATTTATATGAATTTCTATCAATATCAGACATCTCATCATTAATCCAATCCTTTAAATTTTTAATTTTTGGGTATTTAGGTGTAATTTGTTTAGCAATTAATGAATTAATAAAGTCTAATGTTTGTTTATCTTTTATTTTAAATATAGTTTGTTTAGCTAAAACTTCGTCTGTCCCAACCCCATCAAAAGCTTTACGTAATAAAGTCATAATGTTCAATGCGTATTGTTTTGCTTGTTGAGACATAACATTAGTTTGGGTGGGTTTTACTGGTGTTGTAACCTTAGGTGTCTGTTCAATTAAAACATTAGAATTAAGTATTTCATTAGTATAATTTTCTTTTAAAAATGAAAAGAATTTTTTAACCTCATCCTTTGGATTAAATGTGGATTCAACAATAACAT
>CAIYSA010000095.1 GCA_903928655.1 uncultured Bacteroidota bacterium | reverse complement strand
ATTTAAATTAGCTTCAGAAAATGAATTAAAAAATGTGTTAGAATACACTGAAGATCCATTAGTTTCGAGTGATGTAATTGGTAATCCACATTCAGTTGTGTTTGATGCTGATTTTACAAGCGTTGTTGGAAACCTTGTAAAAATAATCGGTTGGTACGATAATGAATATGGTTATAGTAGCCGTTTAGTAGATTTAACTTTAAAAATGGGAGCTAGATAAATATCGCATTTTAACGTTTATTGTATCTTATTGGTAATTCGACATTATAAACTTTGTTATTATTGTGAACCAATAAAATTTATGAAGAGAACCTTACTCTCCTTTATTCTGTTATTTTCTATTACTTCCTTTGCTCAAAAGCTTAGTGTTGCTGGTAATTTACAAGATACGGCAGCAAAACTACCCTTAAAAAATGCCATTATTATGGCTATAAAATTATCTGATTCTACCTTAGTTAATTTTACCCGAAGTGATGATAATGGTTTTTTTAAGCTAAAAGAATTACCAATTGATACCTATCAAGTAGTTATAACACATCCTAAATTTGCTGACCAAGGATTTTTTATTTTTGGAAATTCTAAAAACTTAGAGTACGATTTCGGAAAAATAATTCTACAATCAAAAATATTAGGATTAGAAGAAGTCACCATTTTTGCCTTTAGGGATCCTATTTATTATAAAGGAGATACTTTAATATATACAACCGATTCTTTTAAAGTTAAAGCAAATGCAACAGTTGAAGATTTATTAAAAAAATTACCAGGATTAAAAGTAGATAAGGAAGGTAAAATTACTTCTCAAGGAAAAAAGGTAGATAAAGTTTTAGTTGATGGTGATGAGTTTTTTGGCAGCGACCCAACTGTTGCAACAAAAAATTTGAACGCAAGCTCAATAGAATCAGTTCAAGTGTACGATAAAAAAACAGATGATCAGGCAAACTCAAGTACTGGAGAAGAAACTCAAAAAATATTAAACCTTAAATTAAAAGATGAGGCAAAAAAAGGATACTTCGGAAAAGTAAGTGGGGCAAGTGATTTTCAGAAATTTTATGAAGGTGAATTGTTAACTAATTATTTTAAAAAGAAGTTAAAATTATCCGTTTTTGGCTTAGCAAGTAATACGCCTCGATCGAGTATTGGTTGGGGTGATGCATATAAATATGGTTTAAATAGTGAACTTAATCAATCAGAGGGAGATGAAGGCGAAGTTTATTTCGGTAATATGAATTCGGCGGCACAAGGTATTCCTCAAACTTTAAAATCTGGTATATATTATACAGATAAAATTTCTAAATACACCAAATTAAATTTTAATTATACATACAATAATAATCAGTTAAAATCAAAAACAAATACAAATTCTCAATATTTTTTAAGCGATACAAGTTACACAACTGCTAATGAAACCAATTCTTTGCAACGAAATGAAACTCATTCTATTAATTTTGCTATTGAACAAAAAATTGATTCATTAACTGATTTAAATTTTAAATCGTCTATTAAGTTTTTAAAAAATAACTCAACAAGTCAAAATGAAACAGATTTTATTAGCGCCAACGTCATAAAAACCAGAAATACAAGCATTGACAATCTTTCTAACGGAAATGGTTATGATATATCAAACACTATAAAATTAATAAGACGATTTATGAAAAAAGATCGTTTATTAAATACCACATACAGTAATAATATTACAAATAATGAAGCCTTAGGCTATTTAAAAACAGATAATCGTTTTTTTTCAGATACGTCTCTAAGTCTTAATTCAATTAACCAAAAGAAAACAAATTTTAATAATAGTCAAGTTCATTCTATTGGACTTACATATTTAGAGCCTATTACAAAAAAAATAAAAGTGGAGCTTTCTTATGATTATCAATTTTTAAAAAGTAATCAAGATAAAAAATCACTTAACAATATTGGTGGGGAATACTCCCTACTCGACTCAATACTTACCAATAATTTCATTAATTTAAAACAAACCCACAGAGGAGGTCTAAAATTTATTTACGAAATTAAAAAAATACGATTTACCTTTGGAAGCAAGGTTCGTAATGTATTAGTAAACAATAATAATATTTTTAAAAATCAAATTAT
>CAIYSA010000094.1 GCA_903928655.1 uncultured Bacteroidota bacterium | reverse complement strand
TCACTGATTACAAAGTTAATGTAATATTTAAAATTCTATCGAATATTCTACACCTAAAATGTAAATATCTGTTAAATTTTGAATTGCAAATTCGTTTTGATATAGATAATACATTCCAAAATCTTGTTTAGAATTTATTTTATAGGTGAAGCCAGCTTGATATCGTTGACGATGGAATATCAAATTATATTCGGGACTTCGAGGGTCATTTAATTGCATTCGATATTCGCCAGAAAGTGTAACTGACCATTTATTATTTATTTCATACTTTCCGCCAATTTTATGCCGAGAAAACCATTCTTTAAAATGACCGTTTTCAGAAGTATAATAATCCTTAACTTCAACTTGTAATCTATGACGATAATTTATTCCAAATTTTCCAAAATTCTTTTTTAAAACAATGTCCCATTGAATTCTATTTCTATAACTCAAAGGATTGTCATATTGAAATTTTTGTATTGTACGATATGCAATTGAAGTCTTTATGTTTTTATTATATGAGTATTCTAAGCCTAAATCCGTATATGTTAAATTCACTTGAGTATAGTTTTCTTTTAATCTAAACTCCTCAGTAATTAAAAGTTCGAATTTCTTATTTATTTTATGCTTAAATGAAAGTGTATTCCACATGCCCGCATCCTTAAACACTTTTTGTCCAAATAGGTTAAATGAATTTAAAAATATTAGAATTACAATTATTTTATAAATCATAGTTTTATAAAATAATTATTTCAAAATAACAATATCTGACAAAATAACATCACCTTTTCTCTCTTTAATTTCAATTTCCTGGATAATGGCTTTTGTTGCTGCTGGGTCATTTGACGAAGAGTCTTTTGAAATTGCCCATATTTTATATTTACCTTTCCGTAAATATGGAAATATAAATGAGCCATCGTAAGATGTTTCTAATTTATCGCCAACAGTTGTTTCATTTCCATAAGTTATATAAACGTTTTCTCCTTGCTCATAATACTCACTTAATAAAATAGTGAAGGACAAATCATAGTTTTTCACATAAACTTTTCCCTTAATGTTTGCTTTACCTCCAGGTCCTGCGTCCTTTTTACAACAAGAAAAAAAAAATAATACAAAAATCATTAAAGTCGAGGAATATATTTTAATCATAATTTAGAAATGTATAGTTTATGTTAAGTTAAACTTTAAGTTCATTGAACAAAAATTATGGTAAAAATAATACAATTTACACATTTTATTAATTTTTTAGACATTAAAACAATAAAATCAAAAATGAAAATTCTATGATAGGATGAATTTAATGTTAAATAATCATTAAATTTATAAAATGAGAAAAAACAAAAAAGTGAAAACATTATTTTTTTGTTGGATATCACTTCCGTTTTTTGGCCAATGGAATCCGAATCCAACATTTAATACCGGTATTATCATTCAACCTAAATCTCAACAAAATATTCATTGCGTTTCTGATACAAAAAAAGGATCTATTATCACTTGGGACGATAACAGAAACATTTTAACAACGTCAACAGATATTTATGCTCAACGTATAAAATCAAATGGCTTTGCAAAATGGGTAACTAATGGTATTCCTATTTGCACCGAAATAGGGATACAGAAATCAAATAATATTACTTCTGGTGGGGTTGATGGAAGTTCAATTATTACTTGGGAAGATGGAAGAAGTGGAAATTATGATATTTATGCCCAAAAAATTGATTCTTCTGGAAATGTACTTTGGGGAACTAATGGTTTGTTAGTTTGTAATAGGCCAACTAACCAAAAAAATCCGAAAATTGTGAGTGATAATGTTGGCGGAGCAATTATTGTTTGGGAAGATTCTGCTAGTTTCTACTTTGATATTTACGCACAAAGAATTTCATCAGCTGGCGCTGCACAATGGTTAACAAATGGTGTTTCTATTTGTAATGCGCCAAACCAACAACAAAACCCAACCTTAGATATTGATGGCTTGGGTGGTGCGATTATTACTTGGCAAGATAAACGGTTAAATGTAGATTACGATATTTATGCGCAAAAAATTAATTCAATAGGTATTGTTGGATGGACAGCAAATGGTATTGTAGTTTGTAATGCAGTAAATACTCAAAGTAATCCAAAAATAGAGCCAGATGGAACAAATGGAGCAATAATTGGCTGGATTGATAAACGCAACGCGTTAAATTATGATATTTATTCGCAACGTATTAATTCTTCAGGTGCCACACAATGGACTATTAATGGAACTCTGGTTTGCGGTGCTGCAAATAATCAAAGTGCATTGGATATGAAGTATCTTGGCACATCAGGAGTTGTTTATAGTTGGAAAGATGATAGAATTTCGAATACTCAAATTTATGCACAAATTATAGATTTAACAGGAGTAATACAGTTACCAATTGATGGGATTCAGTTATCATCTGGTTTAAAATCAATAAATCCAAATAGCATAAAAGATGGAGTTGGAGGTGCTATAATTGCTTGGCAAGATTCAACTTCGGTTGGTTGGGATATTAAATCTCAAAAAATAAATTCACTTGGAGTAATTCAATGGCCATTTGGCGGCTCAACTGTTTCAAATGCAATTGACGACCAAATATCAGTAACCCAAGTAACTGATAATACAGGTGGAGCCATTTACATTTGGGAAGATAAGCGTAATGGAACAAATATTGAGATTTATGCACACCATTTATATTTTACCGGAACTGAAGTTGTTGGAATTAACGAAAAAAGTAAATCTAATTTAGAAATTATTTGCTATCCTAACCCAATATGTGAGAATTCAATTATTAAAATAAAAAATAATGATACAAGTCAACCCTATGAAATCAATATTTATGACGCGTTTGGTAATTTATTAGTGAATAAGACATTTAACGCTAATACAAATTTTGAACTAAGTAATATTGAATATAAATCGGGTATTTATTTTTACTATATTGAAGCGCAAGATAAATCAATTAATTTTTTAGGTAATTTTATTTCAACAAAATGAGGATATTCCAAATATCATTTCAAATACTTCTTATATTGATAAGAAAAGCAAAGTACAGAATTGTAAGTCATAATAAACAATTTATTTTGCAGCAACAACTATCTTCGATTATTATAAATAGGATAATATTTTAAAATTAAATAAAAAAACATTGGATTAGATACTTTAAACAAATAAATTTATTCAAAATAAACATGGCCCGTTTTCAATTAATTTTAATAGCAATTTTATTACAACAACTTAGTTTTTCTCAAAGTAAGAAAGAAGTTAAAATGCATAAAATAAAATCGTCCTTCACCACTATTACCGAAAAAGGAAAAACGATAAATGAAGGGAAAACTATTTTTGATTCTAAAGGAAACGAAATTGAAAAAATAGATTATGATAAAG
>CAIYSA010000093.1 GCA_903928655.1 uncultured Bacteroidota bacterium | reverse complement strand
TTTTGTTATCAAAAAATAAATCTTGACTCATCACTGCGTTTCCCCATGGCAAACCTATTCTCCATTTTTCTTTATCTAATGCATTACCTGTAAACTCATCGCCAAATTGGTAATACCATTTAAAAGCGCCATAAGTTTTTACATCCCACATTACTTGAGAAAAACTTAAATAGGTAACAAAAAAAAATAAAATAGTAATCTTCATAAATGTTTCAATTTGTAAATTTTTAATGGGGGAATTTCTAATATTAAAGAATCTAAATATTTTTCCACTAAAGGTAGTTTACTAATATCATTATCACTACAAATATGTGTAGCTCCAATTTTCATTCTTTCAATTAAAATATCTTCTGTTAAAGTGTTTTTTTGAATTCCCCAACCTTTTCTTTTTAGGTAGTATAAATTTATACAATTACTTTCATCATTATCAACAATAACTTTTGCGTTTTTAGGTAAAACAGATTGTATTTTTTTCTTATAAATCACATATTCTTTTGTAGTACCTGGATTATAAATATTCCAACGAGAATTACATCTTAAATAAGCTGTAATTGGGCATGTAATAATTGTAAGTAATAATAGATATTTAATTAAAACACTATTATTCCTAATTGCATAAATAACACCTACTAATACAATGATAAATATTAATGGTAAAAATGGAAACAAATAATAGTCATGAACTTTTGTAATCATATTAATTTCGTAAAAAAAATAACAACTAGCTAAAAAAGCGACAAACAAAAAAGATGAATGAATTTGATTTTTAAAATTTATTTTTTTGAGTAAAATTATAAATCCTATGATAAAAAAAGGAAGTGTAGCATAATTTAGCAATAGTTCTGGAACGGTTGATAATAAGTTAAATTGAAAAATATCCAAAAACTCAAAAAGGTTAATTTTATTTTTAAAAACACCAGTAACTACACCATTTCCATTCCAAGAACTTATAACTAAAACATACCAAATAATTGAAGGAAGGCAAATTAAAAAAGGGATAAATACATATTTTAAATTGTATTTAAAATCAATTTTATTTGAAACAAATTTTGACAAATACATGCCACCAAAAATTATAAATGGTAATTTTAATGCGATACTAAAAGCTAAAAAAATGCAACTTGAAATAAAAGATATTTTCGTTTCAGATTTTAAATGTTTTACCCAAAAATAAATACACCAAATACCAAAGCATAAAGCCATATTATCAGGAATTGGATTTACTGAATAATAATAAATGATAGGAGAAAATAAAAAAAGCCATGACAAAATATAACCGAACAATTTATTAGATGTTAAAATAGTTGCAATTTTATAAATTCCATAAACCGAAAAAAGTGTAACACAAAATATAAACAATCTGGTAATTATAATATGATTTCCAAATAGTTTATATAATCCTGCAATTAACCATTGCATAATTGGAAATTCCATTCGGTATAAGCCATTATTATAAGTTAAATCATTTAGCCTCGGATTAATAATATTAAAGTCATCATAGGCAAAATTTAATATTACAGTTTGGGTTTGGGTTTGTCGCCAAGTATGAACCCCAATAAAATCTAAATTAAAAATCCGATAATGCTGAAAAAGGCTAATACCAATAGCAAACGTAATAAATATAAATGGAAACCATTTATTATTAATTATTTGTTGTAATTTATTCATTATTTATCTCCAAAAATAACGTAAAATACCTATTTTCGCTACATAATTTATTACAAATGATTACAGCCGAAACTCCAATTAAGTTTGATAGAAGAAAACAAAAAGATGATACGCTTTTAACACTCTACAAAAACATTTTAACACCTCGTATGATTGAAGAAAAAATGCTTCTCTTATTACGTCAAGGGCGAATTTCAAAGTGGTTTAGCGGAATTGGACAAGAAGCTATTTCGGTTGGTGTTGCTACAGCTTTAAATAAAGATGAATTTATTTTACCAATGCATCGTAACTTAGGTGTGTTTACAACACGCGGAATTCCTATGCATAGATTGTTTTCGCAATTTACTGGTAAGCCGAGTGGTTTTACACAAGGTCGCGATAGAAGTTTTCACTTTGGCACTCAAGAATATCATATTGTTGGGATGATTTCGCATTTAGGTCCGCAATTGGGCGTTGCAGATGGAATTGCCTTAGGAAATAAATTACGCGAAGATAAAAAAGTAACTGTTGTTTTTAGTGGTGATGGTGGCGCTAGTGAAGGTGATTTTCATGAAAGTATAAATACGGCAGCTGTTTGGGATTTACCAGTAATTTTTATCATTGAAAATAATGGGTATGGTTTATCAACTCCAAGTAACGAACAATTTAAATGTAAATCATTTGCTGATAAAGCAATTGGATATGGCATTGAAGGAATTTCAATTGATGGAAATAATGTATTGAAAGTTTATGAAACCATTAAAAATTTAGCGGAATCTATTCGTGAAAATCCTCGTCCAGTTTTATTAGAATGTGTCACATTCCGTATGCGCGGGCATGAGGAGGCTTCTGGCACAAAATATGTTCCTAAAGAATTATTTGATATTTGGGGAAGAAAAGATCCGGTTAATACGTTTGAGAAGTTTTTAATAGACGAAGGTGTTTTAACAGAAGCAATGATTGAGGCACTTCGTGCAGAAATTAAACATGATATAGAATCAGGCTTAGAACAATCTGGAACGGAAAAGTTACCGCCACCTGATACTAAAAAAGAATTGGCAGAAATGTATATGCCTTGCATAATTGAAGATACATCTAATAGTAATGGCACAAAAACAAATAAACGTTTAATTGATGCCATTAGTGACGGTATGCGTTTGGCGATGCGTAAACACACTAACTTAGTATTAATGGGGCAAGATATTGCTGACTATGGTGGCGTATTTAAAATTACAGAAGGCTTTGTTGAAGAGTTTGGAAAAGGAAGAGTAAGAAATACGCCTTTATGCGAATCAGCTATTTTAGGGACAGGTTTTGGTCTGTCAATCAATAAACATAAAGCAATGGTAGAAATGCAATTTGCTGATTTTGTAACAGAAGGTATGACTCAAATTATTAACAACCTTGCTAAATCGCATTACCGTTGGGGACAAAATGCTGATGTTGTTGTGCGAATGCCTACAGGTGCTGGTGTTGCTGCTGGTCCATTTCACAGTCAAAGCAACGAAGCATGGTTTTTTAAAACACCAGGTTTAAAAATTGCTTATCCAGCATTTCCAAGTGATGCAAAAGGTTTATTGTTAGCGGCTTTCGAAGATCCTAACCCAGTCATGTTTTTTGAACACAAAGGCTTATATAGAAGTATTAATGAAGATATTTTAGATGAATACTACACTATTCCATTTGGAAAAGCACGATTAGTAAAAGAAGGAAAGTCCGTAACCATTGTCACGTATGGTTTAGGCGTACATTGGGCCATTGAATTATTAGAAGCACAACCAGAAATTAGTGCAGATTTAATTGACTTAAGAACATTAGCACCACTTGATACTGAGGCCATCTTCACATCCGTTAAAAAAACTGGCCGTGCATTTATTTTGCATGAAGATACTTTAACAGGTGGTATTGGTGGCGAATTGAGCGCATTGATAACAGAACATTGTTTTGAATATTTAGATGCACCAGTAATGCGCGAAGGCAGTTTAGATACGCCTGTGCCAATGAATGCAGATTTAGAAATTAACTTCTTACCGAAAGAACGGTTTAAAGAAAAATTATTGAAATTAATTAATTATTAGTTTAATTAAAAAGACCTTCTAGTTAACTAGAAGGTCTTTTTTTTTACAAAAACTATCCAACCAATTTAATTTTTTTGGCAAGAAATATTGAAACAATGGTTGCCGTAATGGCAATATAACCAACAATATTATAATGTTCTAATTCTCCGTTTACATTATTGGTAATTATTGTACCACCAATAAAAGTTACAATACCTAATGAAAATTGTTGTAATGCCGAATTTAAAGCCATGAAACTTCCCCTAAATTGGGGCAAAACAGCAGATGTAATCATTGCCTGAACTGGTATCATTCGACCACCAGAAAAGATAAAAAACATTGAACTGCAAAACAAAAATAAAACAACTGATGTACTAGTTGAATTTGTAATTAAAAATAAAGGGATGATTGCTAAAATACTCAGAATTGCGAAAACTTTATAGCGTCCGTATTTATCTGAAATTTTCCCAACTAAAGGTGAATTAACAACCGATAATAAACCACCAATTAAATACATTAATGGAACATCAGTTTCTTTATTAAAATGTAAATTATTAACTGTAAAATCACTTATATATGGTATAATTCCCATATGAGCAACCATCATAACTACTGGAACAGCTAATGCAATTTGCATTGATTTATTTGAAAACAAAGTACTATAAAAATGTTTATATGAAGTTTTATTTTCTGATTTTAAATGTGCGTTTACATTTGGGATAAAAATAATAATACATAATAAAATTATAAAACCAAGGCCACAAATGACATAGAAAGGCATTTGCCAACCAAATTTATTTGACAATATTAAACCTAACGGTATGCCTGCTACTGCAGCTAATGCAAATCCCATCATAACCATTCCCATTGCGGAAGCTCTTCTTTCATTGGGAATAATATCGCCCACAATTGCTAAAATAACAGAACCACATACACCGCCAAAAACACCAGTGAAAATACGAGCTATTAAAAACATAGTGTAAGTTGGAGCAATGGCACAAAAATAAGTTCCAATTATAAATCCAATATACAATACTATTAAAATTATTTTTCTGTCGAATTTATCAGCCCAAAAAGTTGAGAAAAAAGCCGAACATCCTGCTGCTATTCCAAATGACGAAACTAACCAACCAAAGTGTTGAGTGTCTATTAAAAAAACATTTTTAATTGTTGGAGCCAAAGGCATCAATATCATTCCATCTAAAATGTTTGAAAATTGCACAAATGCTAGGGTTAATAGGATAATTAATTCTTTACGAGACATATATTTATTTTATTCCTGCCAATTTCATAGCGTCCAGTTTAATAGCTGAATCTAAGGGGATTTGAAGGTCTTGAGATTTTTTTGTTGATTTTTTTAGCATATTAGGAGTTTCTCTAATTTGCTTTTGAAATTGTCTAATCGTTTTATTATTTTCGTTTTTTTGATAATATGAGTTAGGATTGGTATAAAGTTCATAAGCATCTTCGATAAAATTATTTGCAAACGCTGATAAATTTCCATCAGAATACAATAACATAATAACTTGATTACTTTCAATCTCTTTTTTTAAATCCAATTGCCAAACTTCAATTTTTTCGGTTGCTCCAGCTGGGTTTGGAATTATTTTATTATAATAATACCAAAACGAACCTCCAGCAAAACAATTTTGTGGAACTCCCATATATACTGGCCCGTAC
>CAIYSA010000092.1 GCA_903928655.1 uncultured Bacteroidota bacterium | reverse complement strand
TTAATTTACTTGTTGTAATTGAAAAATTGCCATCAAAATCAGTGGTTGCACCAACTGTAGTTCCTTTAATCAAAACGGGTACAAAAGGTAAAGGTTCCTTTGTATCCATGTCAAACACTTTACCACTTAAGGTATAATTTTGAGCATTTAGGTTACAGGAAATAACAACAAAAAAAACAAAAATATATAACTGTAATTTATATGCCATATTTTAAATAATCCTTTAAATGTAATAAATAAATACTAAAAATAGAACATTAAAACGTCTTTATTAAAATCATAAATTTTACTAAAATAGTATACGAAAATTAACAATAAAATTCTTATACTTGATGTAGAAAATAGACATGAAATACGACGCAGTAATAATAGGAAGTGGCTTTGGGGGATTATGCTCAGCATACATTTTAGCAAAAGAAGGCATGAGTGTGTGCGTTTTGGAAAAAAACAGACAAGTTGGAGGCTCACTTCAAATTTATAGCAGAGAAAAATCAATTTTTGATACAGGTGTGCACTATTTAGGCGGACTGGATGAAGGGCAAAATTTAAATCGCTATTTTCAATATTTTAATTTAATGAAGGAATTGAACCTTCAAAAATTAGACAAAGATGGGTTTGATATTATTTCATTTTCAGGCGACGAAAAAAATTATCCACACGCACAAGGTTATGATAATTTTATTGAAAAATTAGCCGAAATATTTCCACATCAAAGAGATGCTTTAAAATTATATATTGAAAAAATAAAAGAAGTTTGTGCAGCGTTTCCAATATTTAATTTATCTGACGAAAAAAAGGAAATAAGTGGTGCTTGGTTTATGGAAATTGATTCCAAAACATATATTAATTCCATTTTTAGTGATAAAAAATTACAACAAGTGATTGGTGGGAGTAATATGCTTTATGCGGGAGTTGAAGGCAAAACACCATTTTACGTTCATGCATTAGTTGTAAATTCATACATCGAAAGTTCGTATAGATGCATTGATGGAAGCTCCCAAATTGCTAGAATTATGAGTGCAAACATTAAAAAATTAGGTGGGGAAATTTTAAACTACAGTGAGGCATCTAAATTTCATTTTAACGGAAACGAAATAGAATCAGTAGAATTAACTAATGGTGAAAAAATTGAAGGTAAACTCTTTATTTCTGGAATTGAACTTTCAAAAACAATTGATTTAGTTGAAGGGCAACAATTACGTGCAGCCTACAAAAACAGAATTAGGGGATTAGAAAATACCATTGCCTCTTTTTTGGTAAATGTGGTTATGAAGCCAGATAGTTTTCCGCATTTAAATTATAATTTATACCATTGCACGCAGCCAGATATTTGGACAGCTCCAAACTACACCAAAGATACTTGGCCTGAAGCAATTGGTATGTTTGGAACAACGACATCAAAAAACCCAAAGTTTACAGAAAACTTTACTGCAATGGCCTATATGCGATTTGATGAATGTGAAAAATGGGCAAATACAAAAAACATTATTCCAAATAATATCAATTATAGAGGAGAAGGTTATGAAGAATTTAAAATTGAAAAGGCTGAAAAAATACTGGATGTTTTGGCGTCTCGGGTTCCAAATTTAAGAGCAAATATTCAATCATACACAACAGCAAGTCCTATTACATACCGCGACTATATTGGATCTAAAGACGGAACATTATATGGTGTAATTAAAGATTATAAAGAACCAATGAAATCATTTATTACGCCTCGTACAAAAATCAGTAATTTACTTTTAACGGGCCAAAGTTTAAATCTACATGGTATTATGGGTGTTACAATAAGTGCAGTTGTTACCTGTGGAGAAATTTTAGGCAACTCTTATTTGATAAATAAAATTAAAACTAATTTAAAAAACTAAACATGTTATCACTTACACCTTCAGAATTATCAATACCTCAATTGCATCAATATTTATTAGGTGCTGTTGGCCCACGCCCTATTTGCTTTGCAAGCACTGTGGATGCAAAAGGAAATCATAATTTAGCTCCATTTAGTTTTTTTAATGTTTTTTCGGCAAAGCCACCGATTGCCATTTTTTCTCCAAACCTAAGTGGAAGAACTGGTCAGGCAAAAGACACACATTTAAACATAAAAGAAGTTCCTGAATGTGTTATTAATATTGTGAATTATAGCATGGTTCAGCAAATGAGTTTAGCGAGTAGTCCTTTTGAGAAAGGAATTAGCGAATTTACAAAGGCCGGTTTTACACCGATTGCATCAGATTTAGTAAAACCAATGCGAGTGGCAGAAAGTCCGGTACAGCTCGAATGTAAAGTGTTTGAAGTTAAAGAAATTGGAAATTGTAATTTAGTAATGTGTGAAATTATTAAAATACATATTAGCGAATCTGTTTTAGGAGCTAACAATTTAATTGATCAACAAAAAATTGACTTAGTTGCACGTATGGGAGGAAACTGGTATTGCAGAGCACATGGTGATGCTTTATTTGAAATTGAAAAGCCAATAACTACCATTGGCGTTGGTGTTGATTCAATACCAAATGAATATAGAAGTAGTACTATTTTAACTGGAAATAATTTAGGTCAATTAGGCAATATAGAAGTAGTTCCAACAAAAGAAGAAATTGATACTTATAAAAAAATTAATGTTGCAATATTTGGAAATGAAATTGAAAAACACAATTATATAAAAACTTTACTCGACATCAATAAAGTTTTTGAAGCTTGGTGCTTGATACTAAGTTAATAATTAATATTATTTAATTTCCTGACATAATTCCACCAAAACACCATTAGTGCTTTTTGGATGTAAGAAGAAAATTAACTTATTATCAGCCCCTTTTTTTGGTTCTTTATTTAAAACCTCAAAGCCTTCAGATTCTAGCCGCTTCATTTCCTCGTATATATCATCAACTTCGTATGCAATATGATGAATTCCTTCACCTTTTTTTTCAATAAATTTAGCAATAGCACTGGTCTCAGTTTTTGCTTCCAATAATTCAATTTTAGTTTCACCTAACATAAAAAAACTCGTGCTTACACCTTCACTTTCTACAACTTCCATTTTGTAATTTTCTTTACCGAATAATTTTTTGAATAAATCA
>CAIYSA010000091.1 GCA_903928655.1 uncultured Bacteroidota bacterium | reverse complement strand
TAATAATAATATTTTTGGTTTTATTATTCCTTAACTATTTTCAACTTATTTAAACTCATTTTATAAATTGGCATAGCTGCAAGTGTTGATAAAACAGCCAATAAAACTAAAATAGAATATAAGTTGGAATTTATAATCTTATAATCTAATCCAATATTAGCTACAATCAAAACCATTAAACCACGAGCATTTATTAACCCTCCTATTGCTGATGATTCACGCCATGAATAACCGAATGATTTCATTGTTATTAATACTGAGCCGTATTTACTTATAAAAGCAAAACACAAAATAACTAAACAAGGCATCAGCAGATTAGAAGATCCTAAAACTAAAAAATTTGTTTTTAATCCTGAAAATGCAAAGAATAATGGCAATAATAAAACAACCATTACATCCTGTAATTTCTCCTTAATCTGCGATATTAATATTTTACTTTTAGGAATATTTAAACCTAAAATAAAACCACCGAAAACACTATACAAACCAATTTTATCAGTAATAACAGCAGCTATGAGAAGTAATACTAATATTATTGCAAACTGATTTTGGCTAAGCTTTCCAGAAATTAATAACGATACGTTAATTTTTTCTAAAATAGGTTTTATAATAAATCTAACTAATAAAATAAAAATGCAAGCGCCAAATAAAGTGACAAACCCATTAAAACAATTCCCAGTAGAAGCAATTGCAGTAATAAACGCTAATAAAATCCAAGTCATTACATCTTGTATACTTGCTGATAAAAGGCAAATTGAACCTAAAGGTGTATTAATTAATTTTTCTTCTTCTAATATTCTTGCTAACATTGGGAATGCCATTATAGAAAATGCTGTACCTAAAAACAACATAAATAATATGACTGGCACACCTGAAATTTGGAACTGATTATAAAAAAGATAAGCGCTTAAACACCCAAACATAAAAGGAATGATAGTAGCAATTAATGATAGAGCATAAGCTTTTCGTTTCGTTTTCTTGGCGATGTTTGACAAATCTAAATCAATACCAACCAAAAACATATAAAAAGACAATCCAATATTTCCTAATACATAAATATAAGGTTGCGTATTTGAAAATAAATAAGTAGAACCTTCAGGAAAAATAACTCCAAATAAAGTAGGGCCTAAAGCAACGCCTGCAATCATTTCACCTACAACCCTTGGCTGCTTAATAAATTGCATTACATTACCTAAAATGCGTGCGGAAATAATTATAACACTAATTGAACAAGCAACATGAATAAATATTTCTAAATTCCCCATGACAATTTATTTTGTAATTTAAGATTTGTTTGACTTTTTTTTGAAAACTAAGCGAAGTGAAGAAGGAACATTATAATACATTGTTTTTAAAAAATTAAAAATAACAATTTGCGCATAAGCCCATTTGTATCTAAGATTTCTATAATATGAAATTTTAATATTATTCTCTAAAATTGAATAGTTAAATTTATTTGCATAAAATGAGCAAACATTATCAAGAATTGAAATATCTGAAGAAGATAACTCATCTAAATAGGCCTCTACCCTATTTGAATTAACTTCGTTATCTAAATTGGAATGCATAGAACTGATCTTCTTAAATTTTTCATCTGATATATTTTCCTTTGCATGTGCTTTGAGATCTTTTGAAAAATCCTGAAATCTCAACATTTCATCAGTAAATGTTACTCCTAAATAATTACAGATTTCTTGAAGTGATTCTTTTGGGGAATTAACTAAATCTTCATACCTAACTAAATGATAGGAAAGATTATTTTTGTGAATAGATTTAAATATTTTATAATAAAAATAATTCCATGCAGCAGCTAAACTATATATTGAAGCAAAATTCTCTGAATATTTTTTCCTAGAAACTATATTGTCTCTAAAATCTCTTACTATTACAATATATTTTGCTTGAGGAAAAACATTATTAAGTTTATTTATGTGTAATGAATAACTAGGATTTTTATCAATAACCCATTTTACTACACTCTTTTCTTTTTGCGACAAAGGATAATTTAAATAAACCAACTTACACATATTAGCGTAAGATTTAATCTTTAAATTTATAACATCCTTTTCAATACTTTTAGGTTTCCAAATAGTAATTATATTGTTGAAATTATAATTGAAAATATCAATAAAAGACTTTACAACATTTGGATTATTGAAATTTTTAAATACGTATGGATTATATGAAAATAAAATAAACTCGTTTTCGGGTGTAGATATAATTTCAGGATTCATATTAAGCATACTTGTTAGCAAGGTTGTGCCAGAGCGCCCCATTCCAACAATAAAAGCAATGTTTGGCAAACTACTTTCGATATGTAAATGATTCTGTTGCTTATTCATAGATTGTTAAAATTAACAATATTTTTATATATTTGTTAATGTAGTACTATGAAAAAATTGCAACACTTAATGGACAAACTTTTTCCAGAAGTATTTCCGGTGGAACAAACACCTATTTTTTTATTTGACACTAAACGAATTCTAAATTTTATTATTCCTTTTTTACAATTTATTGGAATCTTACTAATCATTAATTTATTTAAAATTGAAAAATCATCTGGCCTTATACAATACAGTTATCCTATATTAATCTGTTATTTAATTTATAGTTTTACAACGGTAAGATATAAGCATCCCGTTTTATTAGTTGGAATGGCTTCTATTATATTAAATGCATTTGGTGTTAAAGCTGGATTAGCATTAATTTCGATAGGAATCATATTAATTACTATATGCCATTTAAAAACAAAACATTGGATTAAACTATCACTCATTTTTAGCATCTTTTTAGTATTTGCAATAGGAAAAACTGATTTATTTTATTCGCCTAGATTAAATATTTTAATCAGCTATTTGATGCCAATGTTTATGTTTAGAATTATTATTTATCTATACGAACTCAAACATGGCTTAATCATTAAATCATTTTGGCAAAGCATTACTTATTTTTTCTTACTCCCTAATATATTTTTTCTATTCTTTCCTATTATAGATTATAAAACATACTTACGAACATATTACAATGCCTCCGAAAAAGATATTTGGCAAAAAGGTATAAGATGGATGCTAAGAGGAATTTTTCATTTATTAGCTTATAGAGTAATTTGCTACTATTATTTAAGTTCAAATATTGATGTAAAGGATTTGTCATCCCTATTAATTTACCTATTAACCAACTATTTACTTATAATTAGATTATCTGGAATTTTTCATTTTATTATTGGGTTACTCTGTATGTTTGGAATGAACTTGCCAAAGGTATTTGATAATTATTTTATAGCAACAAGCTTTGTAGATTTATGGAGACGAATTAATATTTACTGGAGAGATTTTATTTTAAAAATATTTTTCTACCCAATTATGTTTAGCTATAAAAAAAGGATTAAAACATACTTACTTCCAACTACAATGATGACAGTTTTTTTGATAACATGTTTACTTCATACCTACCAATTGTTTTGGATTACAGGAAGTTTTTCTTTAAAAACAGTAGATTTGGTTTTTTGGATAACTGTAGGAATCTTAATAACAATAAACTCAATGCTAATTGAAAAAGGCAGTAACAAAGAAAAAATAATTGAATCAAATTCAAAATTCAAAATCTATTTATTAAATACATTAAAAATAATAGGCATGATTACATACATGTCAATTATGTGGGCATTATGGAATAGTAAAACAATAAATGAATGGTTGTTCTTAATGTCAAATTTTAATAAATTAGAAGAAAACAACCTTTTTACAGTCCTTATACTTTTAACAATATTAATAGCAGTTGGCGTTTTACTATACTATTTAATAAATTTAAATTTTATTCAAAAATTAATTCAAATAAAACCATCACAAACTCTATTTTTAACCTTACCTGTAATAACTCTTCTATTAGTGATTTCAAACAAAAGAATACAATCAATATTACCAATTAAAGTTTCAAAATTTATACAAACAGTTTCTGAAGATTCTCCAAATAAAATCGATAAAAAAAATGCCGAAATAGGCTATTATGATCGTTTAATTGAAGGAGACGAAGATGTTACTATCGGAATTGGGAGTAAAGGATTTATAAAAAAACTACAAAAAAATCCATATACATTAGCCTATTACAACACAACTAATTTATTGAATAGACGAATGAAACCTAATCTTAATATACAAGGATTAGATCATAATTTCTTAAGTAATCAGTTTGGCTTAAGAGACAAAGCATATTCTAAAAATAAAAAAGTTAGTGTATATAGAATGGCATTACTTGGAGGTTCTTACGAAATGGGATCTGGAGTTAGTAATAATCAAAACTTTGAGTATTTAACTGAAGAAAGATTAAATAAAAATTTTCCTGATGGTAATTATAAATCAATTGAAATATGGAATTTTGCCGCTGGTGGTTATTATCTTATTGAACATTTAGAACTACTAAATACTGAAGTTTTTAAATACAAACCTAATGCCGTGATTTACTTCGCCCATTCGGATGAAAGAAATAAAATGATAAAAGATATTACAAACATTTTAAAAAGAAATGTTCCTATAAAATACAAGTTCCTGAATGATATTATTACGTTATCTGGTGTAAAATCAAACATGGCAGAAAATCAAATAAAGCAATTACTTAACCCTTACATTGATTGCATTTTACAATGGAGTTATTTTGAAATGGCAACTATTTGCAAAAAAAATAATGCTAAAATTATTTGGGTTTATCTATTAACAACGGAAGAAAATGTAAATGAAAATGAGTACTCAACCATATTAAAATTTGCGAAACAAGCAGGTTATATTACACTAGATTTAAAAAACGTTTATGGAAATATACCACGAAATACAATTCAAATATCAGAAATAAATAGTCATCCCAATGTTTTAGGACATCGCTTAATAGCTAATGAATTTTATTATGAATTATTAAAACATAAACAGGAAATATTCAATAAAAAATAATAATTTTATATAACTAATTTTTTACACAATATGACAACAAGTATAGAAAGCATTAAAGAAAGATTAAAAGATTTTATTATTAAACGCTTTTTAAAAAATACAGAATCTGAAAGTCTGAATTTTGACACGCCACTCATAAGCGGAGGATTAATTGATTCTATACTTACGATGCAATTAGTTGTATTTATTGAGGAAACGTATAATTTTGAATTTTCAGCACATGAAGTAGATAGAGATAACTTAGATTCTATAAATATTATTGCCAATTTTATACAAAAAAAGTTAAATGGATAATGGTGAAAAGTTACATGATTTATTAAAGCAATCAGTTCAATTACATTCTGATCACACTGCCCTCATATGTAATGATAAAATAATTTCTTACAAAAATCTATCTGAATTAAGTTGCACACTTCAAAACACGCTAAGTTTAATGGGCGTTAAAAAAGGAGACAGGGTGGCAATATATTCTGAGAAATCAATCACATTTGTTGCCTCGATTTTCGGTATTTTAAATTGTGATAGCGCATACATTCCTATTGATGCAAGTGCCCCAATTGAAAGAAATAAATTTATTATTAACGACTGCGAAATAAGTGCTTTAATAATTGAAAAAAAATATGTTGAATATTTTGAAAACGAATTTGAAATACACACAACTTTTGAGGAATTATTTATCCTAAAAAATAAAAACAGAAATCTAAAAAAATCTCCAGAAGATCTAGCTTACATTTTATACACTTCAGGGTCAACCGGCAACCCAAAGGGAGTTATGTATTCTCATTCAGGCGCAATGTCATTTGTGAATTGGTGTAATTCTACTTTCAAATTAAAACAATCTGATTGTTTTTCTTCACACGCTCCATTTCATTTTGACCTATCTATTTTTGATGTATTTGTTTGCATAAAAAAATCAGCATCATTAGTAATAATAACAGAAAATGTAGCAAGACAGCCTATGTTGTTATCTAAACTAATTTCAGAATTGAAGATATCAGTTTGGTATTCTACTCCAACTATCCTCAATTTAATTTTGGAATATGGAAAACTTGAAAAATATGATTTTTCTAATTTAAAACTAATTTTATTTGCAGGTGAAGTTTATCCGCTTCACCAATTTTTAAAATTATATAATAAAGTACCACATGCAATTTATTATAATCTATATGGCCCTACAGAAAGCAATGTGTGCTGCTTCTATAAAATATCAAATATGCAATCATTAGTTGAGCATATACCAATTGGAAAAGTTTGTGAGCATTATATTAGCAAAATAACTGAAGATAAAACCGAAGGAGAACTTCTCATTTCTGGAAATGCATTAATGATTGGTTATTGGAATATGGATTCATTAACTCATCAAAAAATTATTTTCGAAAACAATAAAAAATGGTATAAAACTGGTGATATTGTCTCAATAGATTCTGAAAATAATTATATTTTTAAAGGAAGAGTTGATAGAATGATTAAACGAAATGGCTATAGAATTGAGCTTGACGAAATTGAAAAAACTCTTTTAAAACACAAAGACATTAACTCTTGCGCATTAATTTCAAAGCAATCTGAACAAAATAGCTCGCAAATTGTTTCATTTATTGTTACAGAAAATATGGATTTAAAATCAATTATTGAAATGAAATCTCTTTGTATGAAATTATTACCTATTTATATGATTCCTGATGATTTTATTTTTGTAAATTCATTACCAATTACTTCAAGTAACAAAATTGATTATCAAAAATTAATTAATCAAACAGTATGAATTTCACTATTAGCGTTGAACAAAAAGCAATACAGCTAAGTATTATTGAATTTTGTAAAACAGAATTAAATAATAATGTTTGGGAAAGAGATAAATTAAATTTATTTCCTAGAGATCTTTGGCACAAATGTGCCGGGCAGAAATTAACAGGTTTAGCGATTGGCACTGAATATGGTGGTGCTGGCTTAGATCCAATTTCAACGATTTTAGCAATGGAAGCCTTTGGATATGGCTGCGAAGATGGTGGATTGAGTTTTTCGGTAGCTGCTCATCTTTTTGCAACTGTAATTCCAATTTGGAAATATGCATCAGAAGAACAAAAATCAAAATTACTTCCTAGCCTTTGTTCAGGAAAAAAACATGGCGCAAATGCAATAACCGAAGATGAAAACGGATCGGATGTGTTTAATATGAATACTACAGCTATTAAGCATAACGATGGCTATATTTTAAATGGAACTAAAACATATATTACAAATGGAAGTGAAGCAGATACTATTTTAGTTTATGCTTTAACCGATAAGGAAAAAGGATTTTTTGGTGGAATAACGCCATTTATTATTGATACAAAAACGAACGGATTTTCAGTAGAAAAAATCTTCAATAAAATGGGGTTGAAAACATGCATTATGTCTCAATTAAAATTTGATAATGTTTTTGTTCCAAAAGAAAATATTTTAAATCATGTTGGCTCAGGAGCTACAATTTTTAGTTACTCGATGGACTGGGAAAGAATTGGTATTGCCGCACTTCATGTTGGAGTCATGCAAAAACTAATTGAACAAGTGATAACTTTTGCACAAAATAGGCAATCACAAGGTGAATCACTTAGTAAAAAACAAGTTATAGCTCATCGAATTAGTGATATGAAAGTGAGACTTGAAGCCAGTAGATTATTAACATACAAAGCCGCTGCAGGAATAGAAATTGACAAGTCGAACACTTTAAATGCATCAATAGCTAAAGTTTTTGTGAGTGAATCACTTATTAAAACAGCTACAGAAACAATGCACATTTTTGGAGCTAAAGGCTATTTAATAGAATACGATATTGAACGAACCGTTCGTGATTCTTTAGCAAGCACAATATATTCGGGCACATCAGAAATACAACGAAATATAATCAGCAAATACCTTGAATTATAAAAATTAAATAAATATACCATGTATGACGTAATTATAATTGGCGGCGGTCCAACCGGATCAACATCTGCAACAACACTAGCATCAAAAGGGCTAAACGTATTAGTGCTTGAAAAAGAAAAATTTCCAAGAGAACATGTTGGAGAATCACTTATTCCACTTACTTATGAATCTTTAGAAAAACAAGGTTTAATAGAAGAATTGAAAAAAATATCAACAAGAAAACCAGGAGTTCATTTTGTATCAGGTGATGGTAAACAACAATCTCTTTGGTGTTTCAAAAATATTATTAAAGATAAATCTTACCTAACATTTCATGTTATTAGATCTGCATTTGATAAATTATTATTAGATAATAGTAAAAAAAGAGGTGCCGAAGTTTTAGAAGAAACAATGGTAAAACAAGTTATACTTGATAATCCTGATAAAATTGTTGTAGTAAAAGCATTAAATAAAAAAGGTGAAGAACTATCTTTTAAAGCTAAATTTATAATCGATGCCAGTGGGCAAAGTACTTTTTTAGGAAAAAAAATTGGCGAAAAAAAATCTTATGTAGATTTGGATAGAGTCGCTACATGGTCACATTGGACAAATACTAATTTCGATAGTCATTTAAAAGAAGGTGTCATAAAAATTATTTATACTGGTGGAGAAAAAAAAGGTTGGTTATGGGTAATTCCTGTTAGTAAAGAGCATTTGAGTATTGGAATTGTAGCAGATAACAAACATGTTAAATCACAAAAAATAAAATTTAAAGATTCTTTAGATTGGAAAAAAGATTATTACATGCAAGAATTATCTGAATCATTTTTATTTGAATCAATTTTAAAGGATGCAAAAACAGAACATAAAGTTGCAATGGCAGGAGATTATTCCTATTACTGTGAAAAAAAATATGGAGAAAATTTTGCATTAATTGGTGATGCAGGTGCGTTTTTAGATCCTATATTTTCGAGTGGTATTTATGTAGGAATGCATAGTGCCGAAATTGTAGGAGAGGCAATTTACAAAAAAATAAAAAACACGCCTGATGCTCAATCAGCGATGGATGAAGCTTACACACAAATAAATGGCGCGTTAAAATTACTTGAGAAATTTATTCGATTATTTTATACGCCAGAAGCACTTAATTTCTCTTCACTTGGAAATCCAGAGGAATTATTAGTTTACGAAAAATTCGAATCTGCATACACCATTTTTCATTATTTATTAGCCGGTGACTTTTTTAAGAATTACGAGAAATACAGTGAGTTTATAGATGTAATTAAAGATCAAAAAACTCTGGTTAAATTTCAAAATTTAATTAATCATAATAAGGATATTAAGCCTGATAGTAAGTGTGGAGAAAGCTTTGAAGAAATGTATGGTGATATGACGCATGAGATTAAATTTGATCATTCGGCATTTGAATAAAAGGTGTTCTAAAAAAACAAGGCTGTCAATTTTAATAGTATTTTCCTACTCCATCTAGGAAGATGCTTAATGAAATAAAAATTTTGGAATTTTAATTGCCAGAAAAGCGTAGCGTTTATTTCTGCACAAATTTGTTTTTTATTAAGAGCAAACTCTTCTCTTAAAACATCTATAATTAAAATAAAACGTTTTTCATCAGTATGATTCCAAACTTCATGATTATGAGCATCACAAAAAGCAAATAACTCACCATTCTTCCATTCAATTGTTTCGTCTTTCACTCTCATCCCAATGTGAGGCAAACCACCATTGCATTGTAATGTTAAATGACATCTATACATTACATTGCTATCCCCATGGTGGGGCTTTATAGATGTGTGTGGGTTTAAAATAGAAAAAGAACATGAAGTCATAGCTGAAATCTGTTCGATCAGCATTGTTGTTTGCGGGCAAGAAATACAATTATTAATCTGCTTTTTACCCCAAACATAAAGTGGCAAAATTGTCCAATCTTCTGGCTTACTAGCTAAAGTTTGATTAAAGTATGGAATAATTCCACTATCTTTTTCGGAAATTAGATGTTGAATTTCGTCAGAAATAATTTCATAATTTTTACATAACAAAATAGCCCAATCCTTACTCTTTACATCAAAAAAAGGAGTTTCATCACCCTCATACTTTAAACCCTCGGAAAAGGAATACCATTTAGCAATACTCATAACTCTAAAACCATTTTAGAAGATTTACTAAATAAACAGATAGGCGTGCAAAAGGGATTAATAGTTTAGTAATTACTTTTACAAAAAACGGATGTTTGGTTAAATTTAAGCCCAACCTTCCTGTCCATTTTTGAATAAATAAAGATGAAAGAACTGTAGCACAAACTTGTTTTTTTTGACTTGAAAATTCATCACGCAAAACATCAAGTAAAAAAATATATCTTTCTTTTGTTGAATTATTAAAAGCTTCATGATTATAGGCATCCATAAAAATAATCCATTCATTATTTTCCCAAGCCCTATTTTCATCACGAACTCTAAAACCACAATTTGGCAATCCTTCAGGAATTTCTAAACCTAGATGGCATCTATAAATAGCATTAGTATCACCACAATGCGGTAAAATTTTTGAATTAGGCTCTAATAAGTTAAATGAAGCAGAAATAATTTGCGGATATTTTTTTATTAATGCATTTGTAATTGGAAACTCTTTTTGGTTTTTAAATAACTCAATACTCCATGTTTTTAAAGAAATAGTCCTCCAACTATTATTTCTACTAACCATAGATGAAGCAAAATAACTTTTCAAATCATGTTTAGATAAGTACTTAAATAGCTCATCCTTTATTAAAGGACCATTAGCCTTTAATTCAGAAGCCCAATCAAACTCATCTGGTTTTATAAAAGAAGGTTCAATTCCCTTATAATCAAAACTAAAATCAAATATGCTATACCAAGTAGAAGGCATGATAGAAATAAAATTATTTTCACTAATTTAGTACAATTAATTTAAATAAAATATGAGTAATATTGGATTTACTGAAAAAAACCCAAAATTATTTTACGACACAAATGATTTTGATTTTTTAAATCCCATAAAGGATAATTTTTCGTTAATTAAATCAGAACTTTTAGATTTGATTTCTCATGAAAATGAGGATCAATGGCTCAAAACATTCCCTGGATACGTAAAGTCTGAAAAAGAAAAAGCGTGGAAAGTTTTTTCTTTTATTTTCTTTAATATGAAATTTCCAAATCATGCTAATTTATGTCCAAAAACAGCCGAATTAATTTATTCTATTCCTCAAATACTATCCTGTGATTATTCATACTTAAAGCCAAAAACACATGTAATGCCTCATAAGGGATATTCAAAAATGGTTTTAAGATGCCACTTGCCATTAATTATTCCTAACGAGGAGCTTTGTGGAATACGAATAGAAAACGAAACAAGGCACTGGAAGGAAGGAGAATTAATGATATTTGACGATTCATTTAATCACGAAGCATGGAATAATTCAACTAGTCATAGAGTTGTTTTAATGTTTGATATTCCAAATCCACTTTGGGGTTATACTTCTCATGAAATTTCAAAATATAAAATTGAAAACATGGATGATCCATTTTTATTAAATATGGTAAATAAGGAAACTTGGATGAAATCTTTTGAAGCCGGTGTTTTCCCTTTAGATAGTTTTACGGATTAATAAGGCATTAATTTCATCAATATTTTTTTCACTAACTTCTCCATAATAAATAAAACTAGTATCGTCCGCTAAAGCTTGGGCAGCTTTGTTGAGTTTTTCTCCCATCAGAAGATAATCCTTTACATCAAGTTCATATAATTGATTTAATTCTTTTTCTTGGTCCTGTAAAAGTTTATACCCTAAAAGTTTGTTGTAATGTATAGCACTATCGTTAGTACTTAAAATCCGAACTCTTGATTTTGTAGATACACTTACTTCTAACAGCATAAAGTTTAATAAACATAATGAACTGAAAACCGAAGCAAAGGAACCTATATAATTTTTATCCCAAATAAAAATACCACCTTCTCCAAATCCTGCAATTCTATCATAGTTTTTCACATTTATTAAACCAATTTTTTTATTTTCAAATTCGATGATAAAGTAATAGTTCAATTTATTATCAATTGATGCAAACCATTTTTTTTGCGCTTCAGGAAAAATGTAATTCTTATATTCCATAAAATTTACGATATCACTTTGATTGCGCCAATACCTTATTAGTTCAATATCTTTCTCCTGAATTCTTGTTAAGGTTACTCCGTATTGTTTTAGTATTAACATATAACTTCGTCTTCATTATAACAAGGTGCATTATTAACACCTTTTAAAACTTTACTAAGGTATTGTGCAATAATTCCTAAACACAATAATATCAATCCAGTTGAAAAAAGCACACTCACAATAAGTGAGGTATATCCTTGGACATGTGTTTTAAATAAAAACTTTCGAAGTATGTAAAAAGCTCCAATCACAAAATTAGAAGTTGATAATGCAAGTCCCAAATAAGTAACTAATTTCAAGGGAAAACTTGATGAAAACATTATAACTGTTGAAGTCATACTAAATAATCCAGACATTTTATATCTGTTTTTTAAAATGAAATTCCTATTTGGCTCAACGTTTACAAATGAAATTTTATTAGTATACCATAAACACAATTCGTCTATAAAAACAAATTGCTTATGATTAGATGCTATTTTTTTGGTTAATTCGGATTTAATCAATCTAAAACTACTACCTTTACCTTTATCTTTGCCCTCAATTTTTGATAATTGTTTGTAAATTTTAGTAAACACATTTTTTAAAATAGGTTCATTTAATTTTTTATATAATCCGTAAGTAAGATCGTTATTTGTTGTTTTTTGAATTGCTATCAATTTTTCGATTTCATTTGGATGGACCTCCAAATCATCATCAATTGTAATGATAAATTGGCCTTTAGCATGTTTAAATCCACAAATTGTTGCAGCATGCTGTCCAGAGTTTTTACTAAAGCGAATAATAGTTGTGTTTAAAAAATCGGCTTTAATGTTTTTTAAAATTTGCCATGAATTATCAGCGCTATAATCGTCAATATATAAAATTTCATAACTATATTTTCCTTCAAAAAAATTACGGATACTTTTATCCAATAGCATTAATGAATTTTCGGCGCCATAAACAGGAACGATAATACTATATTGTAATTGACTCATATTATTTTGTGCTATTTAATAATAATCCACCATCCATTGTTATAGTTGTACCAGTTATCCATTTAGATGCATCACTTAACAAAAATAAAATAGTATTAGCTATATCTTCAGGCTCTCCTAAACCAAGCGGATATTGATTTTCAATTTTTTTTATTTCATTCTCAGTAAATGATTCGGCTATTTGATTCCAGATTTCAGTTTTAACTAGAGCTGGGGCAACAATATTTGAACGTATTTTTTTTGAGGAAACCTCAAGCGCAAATGCTTTATTAAATGCTTCGAGAGCTGCCTTAGATGAAATATAAAGTGCTCCACCAGTATAAGGATGATTTACAGAAACGGATGAAATAAAAACTACAGAAGAATTTGCATTTATTTTTTTTTGAGATAACAAACTGCTACTCAACAAAACAGCCGAAGCATAATTAACATCAAACATTTCGCTAATGTGTTTCTTTTTAATAAATTTTATTGGAACAGGTTTAACAATTCCTGCACAATGAACAACTCCATCCAAATTAGGAATAGTCGCTACTAATTTTTCTATATCCTCATCACTAGTTAAATCAGCAACAACATAACTCGAATTATTTTTTAATTGATTACAACTATTTTTTAATTCACTTTCTCTTCTGGCTGTTAGAATTACATTAGCGCCAAATTTATGACACAACAATGCAGTAGCTTTTCCGATTCCTGAAGAAGCTCCGGTTATTAAAATATTTTTATTCTCTAAACTAATCATGCTCTACTAAGTTAGTAAAAATATGTTTTGTTTTAAGTAATACACTGCCCCATGAATAGCCAACACCAAAACCACTTAATAAAAGTAATTTTTCGCCATTAAGAAGCTCATCCTTCAATTTATAACACATTGTAAGCGGAATAGATGCTGAACTTGTATTACCAAATACATCTATTGAATATGGAACTTTATATTCTGTTATTTTTAGCTTTTTGCGAACGCTTTCATTTATCAATTTATTAGCTTGGTGTAATAAATAAAAATCTATTTGCTCTTTTGAAACATTAGTAGATTCAATAAGGGTATTAATATTTAGCGCAACTTCTTTTAATGCAAAATTAAATATATCTAATCCATTTAATGCTAAATCTTTTTTGGTGCGTTTAACGCCTGGCTCAATTTGATGCAATACATCAGATGATTGATTTATAGGATGGCGAGAATGACCGTGTTCAATTATTATTGCATTTTTTCCAGAACCATCGCTTTGCAAATTAAAATGCCAAGGTTCTGCATTTGGATCATACTCTAGCAATGTTGCAGTGCCTGCATCTCCAAATAAGGGATATGCACTTTTATCATGATAACTTGTAGAAATAGTTGATTTATCACCAACTAAAAGAAGTGCTTTTTTTAAATGGCCAGTTTGTAATAAACTAGCAACAATAGATAAACCATATACGTAACCAGAACATCCTAAATTAACATCAAAAGCTAAACAAGATTTATTTAATTGTAGTTTATTCTGTAAAATAACAGAACTAGCAGGCAAAAAATAATCTGGTGATTGAGAAACAAAAATAATTGCGTCAATATCTTCCTTACCAAATTTTTGAATAATAGAATCTGCAGCAGTATAACATAAATCAACACATGTTACTTCATTACTTGCAACTCTTCTTTCTTTAATCCCTGTAGTTTTAATAAATAAATTTAAATCTTGCTCGGTAAATAAGTCGTAGTCTGAAGAGTACTCAATATGCTTTGGCACACATGATACGATGGCTTTTATACTAATATGTGATGTGGTTAATAGCGCCAAGTAATTATTTTTTTTGAAGCATTAAATTATATAAATCCCCGATTGTTTGAGTTTGCTTTAAATCAGCGCCTGTTAATAAAATATCAAAATTGGCATCCAAAAAAGCAATCACAATTAATGCATGCATGCTACTCCAACCTTTTATGGTTCGGTAATCAGTAGTTGGCAATAAAGTACCAAACTCCATATCATCAAACTCCAATTCAAGTTTTGCTGTAAATTCGTTTAAAGTTATCATAAGTTAAAAATAACTAAATAAATCATAAAGTAATAATTGTAGCTCCCCAAGATAAACCAACGCCAAACCCAGCTAACAAAATCGTGTCTCCTTTTTTTGCTTTACCACATTTAATTGCTTCATATAATACAATAGGAATTGATGATGAAATGGTATTACCAACCTCTTCCATAAAGTTAAAAACCTTTTCTTCTGGCAAATCCATTTTTTTTCTAATGGTATCAATAATGAATAAATTTGCCTGATGAAAAATAAATAAATCTATTTCATTAATCTGCTTATTGTTTTTTTGTAATAAATCATAAATTAATTTAGGTACTGTTTTAATAGAAAAAGAAAACACTGAAACACCTTTCATATCAACAAAAGCTTTACTTGTTATGTTTCCATATTCATTTACAATTTCATGATACGATTCTTTATTAATTGGATTTCTGGCCCCTCCATCTTTCACGATAATTTTTTCAGCTCCTTCGCCATCAGTACCAAAACTAAATTGATGAATACAACTATTTGAATTGCCAGAACTAATGAGTGTTGCACAAGCAGCATCACCAAATAAATACCTTAGATTTTCATCTTTTGGGTGCAATTTTCGAGTTAAGGTAGATGATGTTAATAATAGTACATTATTCATTCCAACACTTTCTATTAAACCTTTTGCAACAGCCAAACCATATACAAATCCACTACATCCTAAATTAAAATCTAATGCGCCACAATGTGTTGGCAATTTTAAACGATTTTGAATTACACATGCAGTAGTTGGTGTAAAATAATCAAACTCTTGAGCACAGAATAATAAAAAATCAATATCATTTGGATTAATTTGATGCTCATCAAACAATTTTAAAGCACTTTTCACAGCTAAATCAGACGCTAATTCTGTATCAGATGCAATATGCCTTTTGTTAACTCCAATTTTAGAAAGATTTTCTTTATTGGCAATACTTTCAGGGAATGCCATAAAAAAATCATCATTTGTAAATACCTGCTCTGGC